>JANOEV010000196.1:0-12288 GCA_031413695.1 Burkholderiales bacterium | reverse complement strand
CCAGATGCGACCTTGTCTTCGGCGTAGCCAGGGATGACCGTCCCGAGCCAGCTGGAGTACTCGGCATCTGTAATTGCGCGTACTCCATCGTACACCGCTCCCTGCACGTGGTAGTACTTTCCTTTCCCGTTGGCAGTGTCGTTCTTCCACTGTCCTTCGTACACGTCTCCGTCCATGTGCATCAACCGGCCGTACCCGTTCGCCTTGTCGCCTCGCCACTCTCCTTCGTACCGACTGCCGTCCTTCCAGACCTGCACCCCCGCTCCGTGGCGGAGGCCGCCTTTCATCTGGCCTCTGTACACCGCCTTGGTGGTTGTGTACTCGACTGGACCCACCTGCTCGATGTCGCTCTCCTCGTACTTTGGTGATTCCGATGATCACGCAGTTCATTCGCGATGGTCACAACAGCGGTCCCAACTAAAGCGCATCATGAGCACCGCTGGAGACGCCCGGCTTTGTAACATCGCGGCGCATCTGCCGAGGATGGCGCGTCTGCAGCCCGACACACTCGCGGTGGTGCTCCCCACCGGACTCGACGCGCAAGGCAAACGCACGTATTCGCGGCAGACGTATGCCGAGCTTGATCGGCAGAGCAACGTGATCGCCGCCGGACTCGTCAAAGCCGGACTCAAGCGCGGGATGCGTGCCGTGTTGATGGTCAAACCGGGCCCTGATTTTTTTGCACTGACCTTCGCGCTCTTCAAAGCGGGCATCGTACCGGTGCTCATCGACCCGGGCCTCGGCATCGCGCAGCTCAAGACCTGCTTGGCACAAGCCGAACCTGAGGCCTTTATTGGCATCCCTGCTGCCCACGCGGCGCGCGTGGTGCTCGGGCTGGGCCGCAAGACGATTCACATCTGTATCACGGTGGGCGCCCGTTGGTTCTGGGGCGGCACGACGCTGGCGAATGTGGTTTCGCAGGTGGAAACGCAGTTGGAAAAGACAGGCGGCGCGGAGCCTGTTCTCGAAGCTACAACAGCAGACGAGACCGCCGCGATTCTGTTCACCAGCGGCAGCACCGGTATCGCCAAGGGCGTTCGCTACAGCCACGGCAACTTCGCAGCACAGGTTGAATTGATTCGCGAGACTTACAACATCCAGCCGGGTGAAATCGATCTGCCGACGTTTCCGCTGTTTGCGTTATTTGATCCAGCGCTCGGTATGACCACGATCGTTCCCGATATGGACTTCACGCGGCCGGCCAAAGTTGACCCGATGAAGATAAAACACGCCATTGACGACTGGGGCGTCACCAACGTGTTTGCGTCGCCAGCCCTGCTGGCCACGGTGAGCCGTCACGCTGCTACCCACGCCGTTGCCGACGGCAGCGCCAACAACGTCAAGTGGCCAACGGTGAAACGCATCCTGACCGCCGGCGCGCCGGTACCGGCAGCCACAATCGAGCGTATGCATCAAATGCTTTCGCCCGATGCCCAGATTTTTACGCCCTACGGCGCCACCGAGGCGCTGCCGGTGGCGACCATCGGCAGCCGCGAAATTCTTGCCGCGACGCGGGCGCGCACGGAGGCCGGTGCCGGCGTATGTGTTGGCCGTGTGGTGGCACCAAACGATGTCCGCATCATTGCCATCACCGATGAGCCAATCTCGGATTGGGCGCACGTGCGCGAGATGCCGGTGGGAGAGGTCGGTGAAATCACTGTTGCCGGACCAACCGTGACGACGATGTATATCGGTCGGCCAGAGGCAACGATGGCGGCAAAGATCAACCGCGATGGCTTGATCGTGCATCGGATGGGAGACGTTGGTTACTTCGACGCAGCGGGTCGGCTCTGGTTTTGCGGACGCAAATCACATCGTGTGGCATTGCGCGGCGTGACGTTGTATTCCGCACCGGTTGAGGAAGTGTTCAACACCCACATGGCGGTGTTGCGCACCGCGCTGGTTGGTGCAACGGTAGGCGGCACACGGGTACCGGTACTTTGTGTCGAACTTGATCCTCAGACACGTGGGAAACACGCGCTGTCGGAACACGAACTGTTCGACCAACTGAAGTCGCTCGGGGCAACGTTTGAGCACACCAACGCCATTGCCCATTTTCTGATTCACCCGGGCTTCCCGGTGGATATCCGTCACAACGCCAAGATCGGCCGCGAAAAATTGGCGGTCTGGGCGCAGGCGAGGCTCGCATGATTTTAGTCACCGGCGGTAGTGGATTTTTGGGGGGTGCGGTGGTGCGGCAGCTCGTCGCGCGCGGTGAAAAAGTACGCAGCCTGCAGCGCAGTGACGCGCCGCAGTTGCGCGCGCTCGGTGTGGACGTGGTGCGGGGTGACTTGGCTGATTCGCGAGCCGTGCTGGACGCCGCCACGGGTTGCGATGCGGTGATGCATATCGGCGCCAAGGCGGGTGTCTGGGGCCCATACGACGACTACTACCAGGCCAATGTTGTCGGCACGCAAAATGTCATCGAGGCGTGTCGTGTGCATGGCATTCAACGCTTGGTCTATACCAGCACGCCATCTGTGATTCACGCTGGCGGCGACGTCGAAGGTGTCGATGAAAGCGCGCCACTCGCGACGCACTTTGATACCACGTATCCGGCGACCAAAGCTGAAGCCGAATCGATGGTGCTTGGCGCAAACGGCCCGACGCTCGCGACCATCGCGTTGCGGCCGCATTTAATCTGGGGGCCGTTTGACCCGCAACTGACAGCACGCATCCTCGCGCGTGGCCGTACCGGACGGTTGCGTCTGGTCGGTGGCGGCATCAAGAAAATCGATTCGGTGTATATCGACAACGCGGTCAGCGCGCATCTGCTGGCGCTCGATCGTCTGGTGCCCGGTACACAATGTGCGGGACGGGCGTATTTCATTTCGCAAGACGAGCCGATGCGCCAATGCGATCTGGTCAACGGCATTCTCGCCGCCGGCGGAATGCCACCGTGCAATAAATTCATTTCGCCCAACGCGGCCTATTTTGTCGGCGGCGTGATGGAGTTTGTTTGGCGGGTGATGGGCCGCAAGGATGAACCAATGATGACGCGCTTTCTCGCCAAGCAACTCGGCACGGCACATTGGTATGACATCTCCGCTGCCAAGCGCGATCTTGGGTATGTGCCCACCGTCTCGATCGCGCAAGGGTTGGCGCGGCTAAAGGATTCACTTCAGACATCGCTTCACAGGTAGCGGACTGAATTCTGCTGAATGAGAATTTCGGGGCCAAGTTTGTTGTTTCCTTGGGCTGCGAAAATTGGGTCCCGACCTTCGTCGGGACGACAGTTTTGAGGCGATTTTTGAGTTGTCGCCCCGGCGCAGGCCGGGGTCCAATTCCAGCTGGCGGGCTACAAATGCCAACTTGGGTCCCGGCGCGGTGATGTAACTGAGCCGGGACGACAGTTTTTAGGTTGGTGCCTGTTTTCACCGGCCACCCTTCGCATGTCGCCCCGGCGCATCCGTATTGAGGTGACGTATAAGCTATCGCCCGTGCCGTCATTCCAGCGAAGGCTGGAATCCAGTCCTTCCTTCAGGCTAGATTCACGGTGTACTGGGACCCAGCCCATGAATTAAAGTGGCCCCCAACATGTCCCATTGATCGGCTGGACGCATTTGGCGATCTCACAGTTAGAATGGTTGTGCTTGCAATTGCGCGGCGATTTTTAATTTTTTTGGTGACGATATTGAATAGATTCTCCAGAGCTGTTTGTTTTCTTGTAGCCGTCTCCTTTAGTCTCGCGGCGTCGGCGAATGAGCTTCAAGCCGACAAAGATCGCATCAAGGCGCATCTGACGTTTCTCGCCGATGATTTGATGGAAGGTCGGGAGGCTGGAAGCCGTGGTTACGATATCGCGGCGCGTTATGTGGCAGCACAATTGAGCCTCGTCGGTGTCGCGCCACTTGGTGATTTAAGCCCGACTGCAAAATCATCCCCGCGTAGCTTCCTCCAGGCTGTGCCGCTTCGATCCGCAAAGCTTGATCAAACTTCGCCGATTTTCGAAATTCGCGGGAAGTCGGGTGTGCAAACACTGAAGTATTTGGACGACTACACCTTGTCCAGCAGCTTTTCTGAGGACGTGACTGAGCTCACCGCGCCGTTGGTTTATGTCGGTTATGGCATCGTCGCACCACGTTTTGGCATTGATGACTATGCGGGCCTGGATGTCAAAGGCAAGATCGTTGTCCAACTGGCCGGTTCCCCGCCGAGTCTGGGTTCAGAAGAAGGTGCACACTACGCGGGGGGTGATCACAAACGTGAAATGTCCTCAAGCCGCGGCGCAATTGCGACAATCTCACTGCAAACACCGCTTGCCGAAAAGAGCTTCGCATTTGCCCTCGCGCGGCGGTACGCGCACTGGGTGTCGATGACGTGGTTGGATGCAAACGGCAATCCGGGCCGCGAGTTTCCGAACTTGCGGCAGCGTGCGGGCTTGAGTTTGGCGGCGTCGCAACAGCTGCTCGATCATGCCGGCGTTAAGTTGGAGGATTTGCTTCGAGCGGCCGACGCCAAGAAGCCGCCAAGCCGGCTAAATTTTGCGGCGAATGTTCGCCTGGCCGGCAAAACAATCCGCGCAAATCTGTCGAGCAGCAACGTGGTTGGTGTCATCGAAGGTAGTGACCCGGTCCTCAAGAATGAATACGTGGTCTTCACCGCCCATCTTGATGGTCTTGGTATGGTCGCGGATAAGCCGGGTGACAACATCTTTAACGGCGCGATGGATAACGCGGCGGGTATCGCCGTATTGCTTGAATCGGCACGATTGCTCGCTGCGCAGGCGGTGAAGCCAAAACGCTCGACGATTTTTATTGCCCTCACGGGTGAAGAAAAGGGGTTGTTGGGCGCGGATTTTTTTGCGCGCTTCCCGACGGTGCCAAAAGGCACGATGGTGGCAAACGTGAATCTGGATATGCCGTTGTTGACGTTTGACTTTGCCGACGTGATTGCCTTCGGTGCCGAACACTCGACTATGGGTGGCGCGGTTAAACGCGCGGTCGAGAAGCTGGGCGTGACCCTGACGCCCGATCCGTGGCCGGCAAAACGTTTGTTTGTTCGTTCAGATCACTACATGTTTGTACGCCAGGGTGTGCCTGCGATTTTTCTGGTCACGGGCATCAAGTCGATGGATAAAAACGTTGACGCCTCGATGGCACTCGACAATTTTTTGATCACGCACTATCACCAGTTCAGCGATGACCTGTTGCTACCGATTAACTACACTGCGGCCGCGCGGTTTGCGGATGTGAATTTGAGTATTGGTGTCGAAGTCGCGAATGCGCCACAACGTCCGACCTGGAATCGCGGTAATTTTTTTGGCGATACGTTTGGCAAGGGCAGCGCGTCACCCTGACATGTCTAGCAATTAAAGGGGGCGGATCATTTTTTTGGAAACTTCTAAAAACCCCGTCGTCCCAGCTCAGTTACGTAGCTGCGGTGGGACCCAAACCTTCGTCACTCTTTGATATTACGATGGACTGGATTCCAGCCCCACCTTTAAGCATGCTGGGGCAGGCTCTGCGCTGGAATGACGACGAGATTGACATTTTTAGAAGTTCTCTTTTCCGAAACCCGATAATTTACGTGCATCTTCAGGCAAAAAGGCCTCAAGACCCCCGTCCTTACTGGTGTTTAGCTTCAGCTTGCGCACTCAGTATAGAAATAGGTTCAGACATCATTTGAATTTTTCACATTCGTTTTTCGTCATTTTTCACAGGAGGAAGCAATGACTGTACGAGACATAAAAGGCAATCCGGGAATCTGGGAAGAATTGTCGTGGGCAGATTTGAGTAACAACGAAAAAGAGCTTTGGGCCGTTCTCGGCTGGCAAGAATATAAATGGGATGGAAACCAAGCCCCAGCAAGTTCCGATAAAGATTGGAATGGCTTGAACCCGCTGGAACAAACCGCTGCGATGAACCTTGGTTTTTCGGCGGACAGCTGGAATAGTACTGACGACGAGTGACGATGGATGGTGATTAAAGCGGTCGGCGACTCATGCCACTACGTTAGGCCTGTCATCCCGGCTAAGTTACGTAACTTAGCCGGGATCCAAGTTTGATTGAATTACAGGAAACATTGAAATTGGGCCCCGGCCTGCGCCGGGGAGACACCAGTAAGGTTTTAAATTGGACTCCGACCCGGCGCAACCCTTGTGGTTGTGCGCCGGGGAAACACTTTTCACGTTGCCAGTCAGCTCACCAATTTCGTTTCTCAAGACGTGGAATTCCGCTTAATGATTAAAGGGTCAGCGACGATTATTCTGCGCTCGTCGGGAAAGTATGTCGCTGACCCCTTTAATTAACAACATCAACCGGGCGAGTGGCGTGGCAATCAATCCACACGCACGCACCATCAAGACGGCAGCGGCGCCGTCAGCCTAACCCCGAATTCGGGCGCATGATTCGCGTGGAACTCTCACCGTTCCGCCTTGTCCGAAACACGAAGCAATTCCAATGTTGGTATTTCAGGCGCTGCATCAAGCAGAACCGCGTTACGCTTAGTCCTGATTGTTTGATTGCTGAACCATTAACCACGATGAGCGGGTTCAGGGTGTCAAGTTCATCTTTCGTCGCAGCACTGCTGCTTTTTTAGAACCTTCTATCAGTGAGAAATTTCGATGCCAAAAATTACCTTAGCGATTGCTGTGTTGCTCATACTCCTGGGGGCGGGCGCGTTTTACGTTTCGTCAAGCCGTACCGCACTCTTGCCCGCGGCGGTGGGACTGATGCTGTTGGCCTGTGGTGGGTTGGCCATTGCGCTTGATGTGGCAAGAAAGCATCTGATGCATGCCGCAGCGGCTGTCGCCCTGCTTGGTGCCTTAGCACCCGCGGCAGCGCTCGCAATCCGCGCGGCACAGATGAGCCCTTTGGCGCTGTCCGTGAACTTGGGCATGCTAGCCCTGTGCACGACGCTTCTGGCGCTGCAAATTCGGGCTTTTAAGCGAGCACGGGCCGTGACTTGACCATCCGCAAGGCGCCAGCAAAGCGGCCAGCCATCAACGGGTCGATTTTTTGAGACGTGCAGTAAAAAGGGGCAGCGACGGCTTCTCTAAACTCACGCGACATCAAAAAATTGTCGCTGATTACTTCAATTCATCCAGAAAGTATTCCTATGCCAAATACACGCACCGCAAATGCAGTGCGCCTCGAGTTTGAACCCGGCGCATTAGTCCACGCCAATTTATCCGGTGCGGCTTTTTCCGGCGATTGGTTGTGGGTAGCGGGTGATGAAGCTTGTGGGCTGGATCGGCTGCGTCGGCTGGAAGCGACCGGCAGTGAGACATTGCGCTATGGCGATGTGCGTTCCTTTCCGCGGGCAGATTTGCTCGATTTGCCGGGGGACCCAGAGGAGGAAGCCGACTTGGAAGGGATGGCCATTGTCGACGGCTATTTGTGGGTCGTCGGATCGCACGGACTTAAACGGAAGAATGCAAAATCGGATCGTGGTCACGCGGAAAATGCCAAGCGACTCGCAAAAGTCGCGCTGGATGGTAACCGCCGATTGTTGGCGTGTTTACCGATTGAAAACAATGATGCCGGTGAGCCATGTTTGGTACGTGTGGCAAAAGACGGGCGGCGGGCGCGGCGCTTGAAGGGTGACAGCGAAAATAATTTACTGACACGTTTAATCGCAGATGACGCGCACTTTGGCGCTTACTTGGCGATCCCGGGCAAAGACAATGGCTTTGATATTGAGGGCCTCGCGGTGGATGGCAAACGCATGTTCCTCGGTTTGCGCGGGCCGGTATTACGCGGCTGGTCGGCGATGCTCGAAATCGCGGTGGATGTCAGCGATAAGAAGCGCGATGAACCGCTGCGACTGGTGCCGCTCGACGACAGCGGTATCTTGTTACGCAAGCATTTCTTACAGCTGGATGGCCTTGGCATTCGCGATCTGCATTTTTCGGGCGACGACTTGTTTATTTTGGCCGGGCCGACGATGGTGCTCAATGGCGAGATACGCGTCTATAAGTGGTCAGGGGCCAAGCCTTTGTTAGCCGCCAATCGTGATCCGGTGCGTTTTGAATCATCGTTGACCGAATCGGTCGCGCTCCCGCACGGCCGGGGGGTCAATCGTGCGGAGGCGATTTGTGATTTGCCGCCGATACTCGCCTGCGGTAAACCGCGTTGGTTGGTGCTCTACGACGCACCGGGACCGGACCGTAAAGACGGTGAGTACACGGTGTATGGCGATTTGTTGCGGCACGATTGATAGCAGCACGCAATAGGGCGCTACGCCGCGATTGCGCGAGCAATACACTTATTTATCTCATTGGCACGGCACAAACCGCTCCCGTGGGTATCAAACATAAGCAGTCGCTATCTGGCCAAACGATGTATGCTCCTTTCGTCAGAAGATCATTAATTCTTTTTGCGCGACTTAATCCAACCTCCTTCATGAAAACCTCCCGTCAGCAAATCGTTAATACCTTTGTCACCGGCGCCCTGGCTGCCCTGCCGCTCGTCGCCACTGCATTGATCGTCGTTTGGGCGGTACGGTTTCTCTACTCATATTTAGGGCCTGGCAGTTGGTTCGGCGACTTGATGCAGGTATTCGGCTTCGGCATGGCGTCGGAATTGATGGCCTACCTGATCGGGCTGGCCGTGGTGGTTGTCGCGATATTCCTGCTCGGCCTGCTGGTGCGGTTTGGCTTGGCAAAATTCCTCGCCAATCTGTTGACCACCATCGTGCAGCGTATCCCCGTGGTGCGCAATATCTACGACGTGGTCAAGTCGCTGGTTGGTTTATTCGCCGAGCGTGATCAGGAAAAGCTCAACTCCATGAGCCCCGTCTGGCTGCATTTTGGCGGCGGTGATGGTGTCGCGGTGTTGGGTTTGCTTTCGACGCGTGAGCCGGTACTGGTGGCGGGCAAGCCCTATTTCGCCGTCATTGTGCCAACCGCACCGGTACCGGTTGGTGGCGGTTTAATCTATGTGCCACAGGAGTGGGTGACACCAGCGGATGTGGGTATGGATGGTCTCACCAGCATTTATGTCTCGATGGGGGTGACATCGAACCAACATATCGGCGCGCGCCTGCCGTGAAAACCCTGACGAATAAAGCCGATTAAGGATGTTAGCTAAAATGTATTTTGCCCGAATGTCGATTTTGTCTGACTCCAATCGTCGTACGCATGCAGGTCCATTGGAACCATCCTCAACCATTCAAGGAGACCAACATGCAATACATGCTGCTGATTTATGACGACGAATCCCGCTTTGCCGGAATGACACAGGATGCACTGAAAAAAATGTACGCCGACTACGGCACCTTCACGCAGGAATTGATCGCGTCGGGCGCGATGGAAGGGGGCTCGGAGCTTTCACCGATCTCAACGGCCACCACGGTACGCATCAGAAACGGCAAGGTACAAACCACTGATGGCCCGTTCGCCGAAACCAAGGAACAGCTTGGTGGCTCCTACATCATCAATGTCGATAACATCGACGAGGCCATCAAGTGGGCGGCGAAAGTACCTTCTGCGGACGGCGGCTCGATTGAGGTTCGCCCTTTGCGGCTGGACCAGCCGCAGTAGTTGCCATGATGCTGGGTCGTATCTTTGATGCCCATGTTACTGGGTCGCATCCTTGACGCGACGGCGCGGCGTGAGCACGGCCGCATCTTGGCCGGGCTCATCCGCGCGTGTGGCGATTTTGATTTGGCTGAAGAGGCGCTGCAGGACGCCTATCTGAAAGCGGCGGTGGTCTGGGCGGCCAACGGCATTCCCGACTCGCCGGCGGCATGGCTCAGCACCGTTGCCAAACACCGCTTGATTGACCTCACCCGCCACCACGGACGGACGCTCGCGCGTGGCGGATGACAGCGACGCCATTCTTGATAACCTTGCAGCTACTGACGTCAAGCTGGCCGATGCAGAGTTTGTCGATGACGACCAGCTACGCCTGATTTTCACCTGTTGCCATCCGGCGCTCGCGCCCACGGCTTCGATTGCGTTAGCCCTGCGGACGATTTGTGGTTTGACCACCTGTGAAATCGCCCGCGCCTTTGTTGAGCCCGAAGCCACCACCGCGCAAAAGCTGGTGCGCGCCAAACGCAAAATCGCGGCGGCGCATATCCCCTATGAAATCCCCGGGCCGGATGCGCTCCCCGAACGCCTCGCCGCCGTTTTCGCGGTGATCTATCTGTTGTTTAACGAAGGTTATGCCAGTACCGAGTCAGCCGGTCTGCTGCGGCGCGAGCTGTGTAACGAGGCGATCCGGTTGGCGACACTGGTCGGAACGTTGCTGCCGGATTCGGCCGAATGTGACGGCCTGACCGCGCTGATGCTGCTGCACGACGCCCGCCGCGAGGCACGTATTGGTGACGACGGGCAGTTAATCCCGCTCGAAGAACAGGATCGCTCGCGCTGGAATACCGCGGCGATTAAACAGGGGTTGGCGACACTGGATCGTGCGGTTGCCAGGCGGGAATCCGGGCCGTATCAGCTACAAGCCGCAATCGCCGCCCTGCACGTGCAGGCGGCCAGCGCCGCCGAGACTGACTGGCGGCAAATTTCCCATTTGTACTTTGCGCTGTTGCGACTTCAGCCCACGCCGGTGGTCGAACTCAACGCGGCCGTTGCACTCGCCATGGCCGGCGGCATCGAAGAAGGCATACGCTGGATGGAGCAGATTGAGCACGGCGGCGATCTTAATGCGTACCACTTGCTGTATGCCGCCCGCGCAGATCTCCATCGCCGCAACCAGAACCGGATCGCGTCGGCCGCTGACTACACGCGGGCACTCGAACTCGTAAGAAACGCTGGTGAGCGCAGCTATTTGCAGCGCCGGCTTCAAGAGCTGGCTTGACGTTCGTGTTACGGCGAACAGCAACAGCGCCTCACCTGAAGTTCTAAAAGCGCCGTCGTCCCAGCGGAGAATTAAAGGCGTCAGCGACGACTATTTTCTGCGTTGCGAATAAGAATTTGTCGTCAGTCCACAAATCGCTCGTTTGCGATGCGACCGGCCAGTGCTCGATAGAAGTCATCGCTACCCGCTTTGTTTGAAGTTGCGGCACAATCGCAATTTCCCACACGCACCCGGAATCAATATGACCAGACGCCTTGTTCTTGCCGTCGCCGCGGCAACCACCACCATTTCGCTGCTGGCGTCCAGCGCCGCATTCGCCGAAGCGCGTTTGATTGTGTTGAACAAACAAGCGAACACGGCCGCCATTGTTGATCCCGTCTCGTTAAGGCTGCTCGCGACGGTGGCTACCGGCGAAGGTCCGCACGAAGCGGTGGTGTCCGCCGACGGTAAGTTGGCCATTGTCGCCAACTATGGCGCGCAAACGCCGGGCAATTCGTTTTCCATCATCGACATTGACGGCGCAAAGGCGTTAAGGCGCATTGACCTCGGCGCACTGAGAAGACCACACGGGATGCAACTGGTCGGTGGCAAGGTTTATTTCACCTCCGAAGTCGCGCGTGCCGTGGCGCGTTTTGACTTGGCGATAGAAAGCGCTGATTGGATCATGGGCACCGGCGCCTCATCAACGCACATGCTGGCGGTCTCCGCCGATGGCAAGCGGCTTTACACCAGCAACATTGGTTCCAACGACGTCACCGCCATTCGGCTCGATGGCCCGCCCAATCGCGCCAAAATCACGCAGATTGCCGTTGGTGCGCAGCCCGAGGCAATCGATGTGTCGCCTGACGGGCAGGCGCTGTGGGTCGGCCATAACGCGGATGGTGGTATTTCGATCATCGACACCACGACGAATATGGTCAAGGAGAGTTTTAAAGTCGGTGCGCTGCCGATTCGCCTGAAATTCAGCCCAAACGGCAAGCTGGTGCTGGTCTCCGACCCGCGCGGCGGCGGCACCAGCACCGACGCGAACAACCTCACCGCGCTGCAAGCGTTGAGCCCCACTGCGGGAGAGGTGTTGGTGGTTGATGTGGCCACGCGCAAGGTGATCAAACGCATCGCGATGCCCGGTGTGCCGTTGGGCATCCAGTTTGCCGCCGACGGCAAGCGCGCCTACATCTCACGCACCCTGGCCAAACGTGTCGATGTTATCGACATGGACAAGCTGGAAGTGGTTGGCTCGGTTGAAACCGGCGACGGGCCGGATGGGTTGGCGTGGCGGGGGGATACTGCTGGGGATGCAAAACGGCGGTAGTTGCGCCGGGACAATTGAGCTAAAGACCCGTCATATCAGCGCAGAACCAGCCAATCGTATTTTTCAAGTGCTCAGTTGTGCAAAAAGCCCCGTCATTCCAGCGGAGAGCCTGCCCCAGCATGCTTAAAGGTGGGGCTGGAATCCAGTCCGTTTGTTAGTCAGTAATACGGGGGACTGGGTCCCAGCCTACGCTGGGACGACGAACCTAATGATTTGAAG
>JANOEV010000195.1:0-2894 GCA_031413695.1 Burkholderiales bacterium | reverse complement strand
GACAAATTTCGCTGCCATGCAGGCATCGGCGCGGCTGGCGGCGGCGCGTTGAGCAAGCGCCACCACAAGCGAAATGCTGCCAGCATGAAGACCGCGACGCCGATCCATTTGTGCCACGCGTAGAGTTTCAGCTTGTCGGGACTGATCCGCAAATCGACCATATAGAGGCCCATGGCGAAGGCGACAAAAATCATTGCCGCCATCAGCCAATGGAAAAAAATCGCAGGGTAGGTATAACGCAATGATTTACCCATCGGTCGGGTCCGGGATCTGGCCGCAATCATGTGAACAGTTATTGTGGTGCCGTGCGATTCAGGAATTCAACTTCCACCAGCACTTCAACGTTGTCACCAACCACACCGATCAACTCCTTCATGCCCCATTCTGAGCGCTTAACCACGCCCTTCGCCGAAAAGCCGACGGCGTGCGCCTGCGCGAAGCTATTGTAAAGTCCGCCGTTGAAAACCACGTCCCACGTCATCGGCTTGGTCACGCCACGCAGGGTCAAGTCGCCCGACATCTTGTATTTGTTGGCACCGGCTGACTCAATCTTGGTTGACTTGAATGTGATATTTGCATTTTTGTCAGCGTCGAAATATTCCGCGCCCTGTAATTTTTTGTTGAACGGTGCCAGCCCGGTATTGATCGACGTTGCATCGATGGTGAACTCCACCTTGCTCGCCGACGCCGTTGCAGGGGTGAATCCCAACTTACCGTCAAGTTTGTCGAATCGCGCGGTGTAGAGAGACAGCCCCAGATGCGCCACCCGCCATGTGACGGAAGCGTGCGCTTTGTCGAGCTGGTATTCGCCCGCCGGCTGCTTGGAAAACTCCGTCTCTACTTTTGGTGGGCCTGATTGTGCGGTAGCCGCCGGCGAAACGACGACCATTGCCATTGTTGCGGCAACCATCAGGGACGAACTCAGCATGGATATTGAATGACGCATTGGGATCTCCAGTTAATGTGAATGATAGTAGTGCAAAAAACTTAGTTCGCGACTGAGCCCAGTTGGCCCATCTGACCGGTGTGATAGGCGCGCTCGGCCGCGCGCACCTGCTCGATTGTGTTCATGACAAATGGGCCATGAAATACCAGCGGCCCCTCTGCAGGTGCGCCACCGAGCAACATCAAGCCGGCGGGTTGATCGGATTTGTTTGAAAATTGGACATCACCGTCCATATTGTTATAGACCACCAAGCCGCCTTCACCGACCCGTTGCAGCCCGTCTGAAAAAGCCACGTTTCCACTCATCACATACGCGCCGACTTCAAAGCCGGGCGCAATGGCGGCGCTGAATGTGCTTGCCGGTGCAAGCAAGACATGCCAAAGCATGGTTGGCATCAACACGTCCGCCGGACCGCGCACGTCATCATGGGACCCGGCAATCACACGGATGGTCACACCCGGTTGTTCAGCGACCGGAATATCGTCCGCCGCAATACGCTGATAACGCGGCACCATGGTTTTCAGGGCGCGTGGCAGGCTGGTCCACAATTGAATCCCGTGCTGCGTCATCTCGGCTTCATTTTCAGGCCGCGGATACTCTGAATGAATCACGCCACGACCGGACGTCATCCATTGCGCGCCACCCGGACCGACAATGCCGCGGTGCCCTGCGGAATCAAGATGTTCGTTGCGTCCGGAAAGCAGATAGGTAACGGTTTCAATGCCGGCGTGTGGGTGCGGTCCGACACCATCTTCACCGGGCTTCACACGGAACGGGCCGAAGTGGTCAAGAAAAACCCACGGTCCGATAGAGCGGCGGTTGTTATTAGGCATCGCGCGTTTAACCGTAAACGTTCCGACCGGCGCAATGTGCGCCTGGATCAGTCGTTCGATGGTTCGAAAGGTTTGGCTCATTTGTGTTATTTCATGTTGGGTGAAGGCCGGTATGCAAAACAGCGCCAGTCAGCTAGGCCAGGTCAAAAACCAATACCTCGGCGTTAGTACCGTGATTCACATTAATCGAGGCCGCCCCGTCCAATTTGAGTGCATCACCGGCGCTCAACACGGTTCCGTTGGCTGTCAATTGTCCGCGTGCGAGATGAACGTAAACGCGTCTGCCTGACGCAACGGCAATACTTGCCTGTTCGTCGCCATCAAAAAGTCCCGCGTACACGGTGGCGTCTGCGTGAATCTTGACCGAGCCATCGCGGGCATCGGGCGATGCAACGACGCGCAACATGCCACGCTTGTCTGCTTCGGAAAAGTGTTTTTCTTCGTACGACGGCTTGATGCCGAGTTGATTCGGTTGGATCCAGATCTGCAAGAAATGGGTAACCTGATCCGCGGCATGATTAAACTCTGAATGTTGCACACCGGTGCCTGCGCTCATGCGCTGCACATCGCCCGGGCGGATCGACGAGCCGTTTCCCATGCTGTCTTTGTGCGCAAGTGCACCGTCAAGCACGTAGCTGATGATTTCCATGTCGCGATGGCCGTGGGTGCCAAAGCCCATTCCGGCGGCCACCCGATCTTCGTTTATCACCCGCAACGCGCCAAATTGCATGAATTTCGGGTCGTAGTAGTCGGCAAACGAAAAGCTGTGAAAGCTTTTCAGCCACCCATGATCGGCAAAGCCACGCTCTTGAGATTTTCTTACTTCAATCATTTTGAACACTTTCCGGCTAATTTATTTAGCGATTTTCTATAATTTATACTTAGTAGGCAATAATATGGGCTTGTCAGACGGCTAACACAAGCGGATAATTTTGACCATTAACTTCAATTTTTTTGAACATGAAGCTATCACTTGATGCGCTGCAGGCATTGGATGCCATTGCACGAAATGGCTCGTTCGCACGCGCCGCTGCCGAACTTCATCGTGTGCCATCAGCACTCACTTACACCGTCCAACAGCTCGAACGCGACTTGGAAATCAGGCTGTTTGCCCG
>JANOEV010000194.1:0-3892 GCA_031413695.1 Burkholderiales bacterium | reverse complement strand
GACCATCAAGCAATCGTAAACCCGGCAGACGTTTGGCGTCGGCCTCAAGTTGTTGTTTGACACCGGCCGCGACCTCAAGCTTGTCTGCCACCATCATGTCGGTGACGGTAGGCGAAGTCGGCGCACGCATGATCACGGCTTTTTTTAACGCCCGCGTCAGGTAAAGATCGTAAGCGCTGCCGCGCCCGACCACCACCCGCACGCCGTCACGGTCGACATCTTCATTTTTCTTGATCGGTGAATCCCGGTTCACCAGATAGGCACCCTCGATCACCAAATACGCCGCCGAAAAATCGATATCAACCGCGCGCGCCGGATCAATCGCAAAAAAACCGATATCCCATGCGCCTGTCTTGATTCCCTCCACCACCTTTCCCGCCGCCGTGTAGATCACCAATTCAACAGGCACACCAAGCCGCCGGCTCAGCTCACGCGCCAGATCCACCGACACGCCCTTGGCATCACCGGTGGCCGCATCGCGGTTGGCCAGAATCGGGTTGCCAAAATTGATCGCCGCGCGCAGTGTGCCAGACGGGGCCAGTGCGGCGCGAATTGTGGCTGATGTTGTTGATGCTGCTGACGCTGCCAATGGCAACTCAGGCGCGGGGGTCGGCAACACCGCACAAGCGCCAAGCAGCAAGACAAGAGGCATGGCCTGCACCCGGCAAGCGAAAGAGGATGAAAAAATTGACATGTTGTTGTTTGCCTTTAATCGCGTGGCCTGAGTGTCAAAACGTGCTTGGTGTCGGCCATATTGGATTGGGTGGCGTTGCGTGGAAAAGGGTGGGCAGTGTTACAAAAAAGCATCATGCCCGAATTCGGCTTTGGCCACATATTATGCGCAGTTCACCGACCAGACACCCGTGCTAGCATTTGCCCATCCAGCCGACGTCCCCATGTCCATTACCGCCTACATCACCCATCCGATTTTCCTCAAGCACGAAATGGGCGAAGGCCATCCGGAATGTCCGGCGCGTTTGGATGCCATCAATGATTACCTGCTTTCGCGCGGCCTGCTCGACATGATGCCGACCTATCAGGCGCCCGAAGCCAGCGACGAGCAACTGCTGCGCGCCCACAGCGTCGACTACCTGGCACAAATTACCGCACTTGCCCCGGCGACCGGTTACGCCCGCCTGGATCCGGATACCCGCTTGAATCCATTCTCACTTGCCGCCGCCCGCCATGCCGCGGGTGCCGCCGTTCTCGCCACCGATCTGGTGATATCCGGGGCCGCGACCAGCGCCTTTTGTGCGGTGCGACCGCCCGGGCACCACGCCGAGCGTGCCGCCGGGATGGGATTTTGTTTGTTCAACAATATCGCCGTCGGCATTCGCCATGCACAGCAACATCATGGTTTGACACGAGTCGCGCTGGTTGATTTTGACGTGCACCACGGCAATGGCAGCGAAGACATTCTGGCGGGCGACCCGCAGGTGCTGATGGTTTCGACCTTCCAGCATCCGTTGTATCCCTACCAGGGTGAGGTGCCGAAAGGAACCAATATGGTCAATGTGCCGCTGCCACCACGCACCGGCGGCGACGCCATGCGCCTGGCGGTGGAACAACGGCTGTTGCCGGCACTTGAGGCGTTTCAACCTGAAATGATTTATATCTCAGCAGGATTCGACGCGCATCGTGATGACGACATGGCCAATCTCGGCTGGGTAGAGGACGACTACGCCTGGCTTACGGCACGTTTGCTTGATGTTGCGAACCGTCATGCCAACGGCCGCATGGTGTCGATGCTCGAAGGTGGTTATGCACTGCACGCACTGGCACGCAGTGTCGCTGCGCATGTCGGTGTGTTGATTGGTGCGGTGGATGCATAGTCGCCGGGCAATCGACAGGTATTTATCAAGCCGGACACGAGCCCGCTGAATGTTTCCCCGCACCATAAAATCATGGCTGGTCATTCTGGTTGTCTTGATCGGCGCAATCACCGCCATCCAGCATCGATCCGCGCAAAAGCGGCTGGCAACCGCCGGGCCGATCGCCGAACAACCGCAACAGGAAAACAAGCGCGGCACTGTCCGCCAACTTGCCGGCTACAACATCGAACCGGTCGCCGATTACGACGTGCGGGCGCGGGTGTTGTCGATCGAGCGATACCGCATGGGGCGCGAAGCGGATTTGTCGCCGGTCGATTTTGTACTCGGTTGGGGGCCGATGTCAGACGCGGCCTTGACCAATAAACTCAATATCAGCCAGGGTGGCCGCTGGTATCAATACCGCTGGCAAGGTGCGCCGCCGATTGATCCGGCGATCATTGTGCGCACGTCGGCCAATACCCATATGGTGCCGGCCGACGACACTATCAAGTCGCAGCTACTCAACGTCCGACAGGGCGACACGGTGGTGCTAAAGGGTTATCTCATCAACGTCGAACACCCGGACGGCTGGCGCTGGCGTACGTCAACCAGCCGGGAAGACAGCGGCGGCGGCTCGTGTGAATTGTTTTGGGTTGAGTCGGTCACCGTTGAGTGACACACACGCAACATCAACCGCCGAGGACAAAAGCATTATCTGACCCGGCAGGCAACGGCGGCGGGATGAACCACTTTGGTATATAAAACACAAGCAATGGCGCGCCTTTCCCGTCGTTTTCGCCTGATAGCGCCGGTGGAATATGGTGTTTCTAATTCATGACTTTCTATACGCTCCTTCTCCGGAGAAGCGAAACCGCTTCATCGTTTCGCGCACGTCCGGTGCCCAAGTTCGTTCGCGCATTCACCGCCGTCAAAATCAACTTGGCCCCCGGCCTGAAGCCGGGGAAGGTCAAATGCGGTGCCGCTCCACACTCGCGCGATCACCCATTGTGCGAAACAGTTTCATCGCCTCACCCTTCTCCAGAGAAGCGAAACCGTTTCATCGTTTCGCGCACGTCCGCTCAAACCCGCCGCAGCAACAACCGCTCAAGCGCATTCAAGGTTTCAAAGATATGGTTGAAATCGGCGAACAGCACCTCGTCACGCGGCGCGAGGGTACGAAACGCCGGGTCGCGCCGCACCAGCGTAAAGATTTTGCGGAAGCTGTTGTGTCCGTCGATATGCCGCAGAATCGCCGGGCCGAATTTGCCGGGGTTGATGGTGATCGACACGCCGGTATGGGCATGGTCCAGCACAAACGGCCGGCCATTGCTGCGGGCAAACACCTCGGCCAGTTCGGGGCCGGTGACCGGCTCATGAAACAGCAGCGGAATTGCATCAGGATCGCCATACGCCGCTTTACAACCGGCTGATCGTGTAACGTAAAAAGTGTGTGTCTGAATCCGGCCGTGGAACAACTCGGCGATTTCTTGTTGTTGCCGTAACGGCATGGCGCGGATCACATCGAGCACCGGTGGCGGACTGGTCCCCATCAGCAAATGCGGCAAATACGACGACGCGCCACGCTCAACGTCGGTCAACTCGATATGCAGCTGGTGGCCGTCGACCAGCCATTCGTACAATTGACCGACGGTATAGGCGCGGTCCTGTGGGTGCAGCAACAGGTCATACATCCCGGCGTCGCCGTTGCGGTGGTCGTTGTACAACGATTCGCCGCGCTTGAACCAATTGGTCGGCGGCAGATGCGCAAGTATTTGGTGGGTGTGATCGATTTCGCCGGCGTGTTGCGACACATTGCTGTTGACCAGCTTCATCAGCGACTGCATTTGATAGACGCCGGCACGGCCATGGGTGGCATACACCATCAACCCCATGGCCCCTGCCGGTTTGAGCACCGACAACAGCGCCTTCAGCCCGGCATCGGGGTCACCCCCGCGCTGTCTCCTGAGGTGAGCTTGAGTCTTGCGAGCGCCGACCAGATTTCGTCGGGAGCGCCCTTGTCCGCGACCGACAGCCGCTCGTACAGCCGAATCGCGTCCGCCCTCGCGGTGGGATCGGCCTTC
>JANOEV010000193.1:0-3371 GCA_031413695.1 Burkholderiales bacterium | reverse complement strand
TGAACTTGGTATAACAAAGGTAAAGCGCGTCGATCTTGCCCTCGGCAAACTGATCGAGCTGAATCGTGATCGGGCCGATCATTTTGTCCAGATGCGGCTTGTCGCCGAGGCCGATCACATGTGACGTCACCGGGATGCCATAACGCTGCAAAAAGCCGAAACCCTTGTTGCCGATTGCGGTTGCCTGAACGGTTGCGCCCGCAGCTTCCCAATCCTTGATCTTGTTGACCATCAGCCGCATGGCGTTGGTGTTCAAGCCGCCGCAAAGACCCTTGTCGGAGGTGACCATGATCACGGCGATATTCTTGACGTTATCGCGCTTTTGCAAAAATGCATGGCGATAGTCCGGATGGGCGTGCGACAGGTTGGCTGCAACGCTGCGGATCTTTTCAGCATATGGGCGGGCGGCACGCATCCGTTCCTGCGCTTTGCGCATTTTGGAGGCGGCGACCATTTCCATCGCCTTGGTGATCTTGCGCGTGTTTTCGACGCTCTTGATCTTGCTTCGGATTTCTTTACTTCCGGCCATTCTTCGCTCTTTCGAATCGCTTGGGTTGGCAGGCTTTAATAAGCGCCGGTTTTCTTGAAGTCGGCAACCGCGGCGTGCAACGCTTTTTCGTCGTCTGCCGACAGATTGGCGGTTTTGTCCATCGCGTCAACCAGTGCTGCGTATTTGGTCTTCAGGAAGCCGCTCAATGCTTTTTCAAAGGCCAGGGCCTTTTTCACATCCACGTCATCCATGTAGTTGTTGTTGACCGCGAACAAAATCACCGCCATTTCCCAAACCTGCATCGGCTGGTACTGCGGCTGCTTCATCAGTTCGGTCACCATCTTGCCGCGCTCGAGCTGCTTGCGGGTGGCCTCATCGAGGTCAGAGGCAAACTGCGCAAACGCCGCGAGTTCGCGGTACTGCGCGAGCGCCAGACGCACACCGGCGCCGGTGTCTTTGCGCTTCATGATCTTGGTCTGCGCCGCGCCACCCACACGCGACACCGATACACCGGCGTTGATCGCGGGACGGATACCGGCGTTGAACAAGTCGGCTTCCAAAAAGATCTGGCCGTCGGTGATCGAAATCACGTTGGTCGGCACAAATGCAGAAACGTCACCAGCCTGGGTTTCGATAACCGGTAATGCGGTCAGCGAACCGGTTTTGCCTTTGACGGCACCGTTGGTGAATTTTTCGACGTAATCTTCATTGACGCGGGCGGCACGCTCAAGCAAACGCGAGTGCAAATAGAACACGTCGCCCGGATACGCTTCGCGACCCGGTGGCCGGCGCAGCAGCAGGGAAATTTGACGATACGCAACCGCCTGCTTCGACAAATCGTCATAAATGATCAGCGCGTCTTCACCGCGATCACGGAAGTATTCGCCCATCGTGCAACCGGAATAAGCCGACAGATACTGCATCGCGGCGGATTCGGACGCTGACGATGCCACCACAATGGTGAACGCCATCGCGCCGTGTTCTTCGAGCTTGCGCACCACGTTGGCAATGGTCGAGGCTTTTTGCCCGATCGCGACATACACGCAGGTCAGGTTCTTGCCCTTTTGGTTGATGATGGTATCGATGGCGACAGCCGTTTTACCGGTTTGACGGTCACCAATGATCAGTTCGCGTTGTCCGCGTCCGACCGGCACCATCGCGTCGATCGACTTCAAACCGGTTTGTACCGGCTGCGAGACGGATTTACGTGCGATCACGCCCGGGGCGACTTTTTCGATCACGTCGGTCATCTTGGCGTTGACCGGGCCTTTGCCGTCGATTGGCAGACCAAGCGCATTGACCACGCGGCCAATCAACTCGGGGCCGACCGGCACTTCCAGAATGCGGCCCGTACATTTGACGGTGTCGCCTTCGGAAATGTGTTCGTAGCTGCCCAATACCACGGCACCAACCGAGTCACGCTCAAGATTGAGCGCCAGACCGATGGTGTTGTTTGGGAATTCCAACATTTCGCCCTGCATCACGTCGGCAAGACCGTGAACGCGGCAAATACCGTCGGTCACCGAAATTACGGTGCCCTCGGAACGTTTCTCGGCGGCGGCCGGAAGCGCCTGGATTTTTGATTTAATCAGCTCGCTGATTTCTGCCGGGTTGATCTGCATACCCACTCCAATACTGAAAGATTCTGAGAATTCGTTTATGGTCGCGTTAAGTCGTGGTGGCCAACAGCCACTACGCCATCAACGCTTGTTTCATTTGATCCAATGTATCGCGTACCGAGGCATGCACCACGTCGTCACCCACTTGCACGCGTGCGCCACCGATCAGCGACTCATCGATCTTTACAACTGCTTCAACTTTCTTGCCGTATTTCCTGGCGATTGCCTCCACCAGACCGTTCTTGTCTGCATCGGTGAGCGCAAAGGCGGATGTGATTGTTGCCTTGATCACGCCGTCATGCTCGCGTTGCAACCGCTCAAAATGCTCGCTGATAAACGGCAGCAACGATGCCTTGCCGTTATCAATCAGCGCCGCCACCAGATTCGCCAGCACCGGCGCCAGACTGCCGCCGGTTGCCGATGCCAATACAGCGGCTTTTTCAGCGGCGGTTACCTTTGGATTGCCCAGCATCGATGCCATTTGTGCGTTTGACGCGGCCACACCAAGTGCCTGCAGCGCCTGGCCAAACGGCGCCGTCGTGTTTGCCTCTACCGCCGCACGAAACGTGGCTTCGGCATAGGGGCGCGCAACGGTGGTCAGCTCAGCCATTACAACTGGCCTTTCAACTGGGTCAGCATCTCGGCGTGTGCCGCGGCGTTGACTTCACGTTTAAGGATCTTTTCTGCGCCGGCCACCGCCAATGCCGCGACTTGCTCGCGTAACTGGTCTTTGGCTTTCTGTTTTTCCTGCTCGATCTGTGCATGTGCCGCCGCGATGATGCGTTCGGCTTCAGTCCGCGCCTGCGCTTTGGCTTCTTCCAGCGAGGCCGCGATCTGTTTGTCATTCAACGTCTTGACTTCAGCCGCCGCATTGCGCGCGTCTTTGAGCATCACCGCTTTTTGCGATTCGCCCTCAGCCAGCGCGGCTTTGCCCTTTTCAGCCTCAGCCAATCCGTCGGCAATTTTCTTGCGACGGTCATCGATTGCCGTGATGAGCGGCGGCCAGATGAACTTCCATGCAAAAACAATCAGCAGAATGAACCAGACGGCCATTCCGAATAACGTCGCATTTAGACTCATGGCGACGACCTTTCTATCGTTGTTCGGTGAATTACTTGATTGCGGACAGGAGCGGGTTGGCAAAGCCGAAGAACATGGCAATACCGACACCGATCAGGAATGCCGCGCCCTCCTCCTCGCCGCGGGAACCGCCTGGGCCGCGACCGACGATCCGGCGGTGGTCTTCGAGAACAACTGCGCCG
>JANOEV010000192.1:0-2643 GCA_031413695.1 Burkholderiales bacterium | reverse complement strand
GTGTTCCATCGCAAAGTAGGCGTAGGACACCTCCATCGACGGCGTGCGACTCATTTGCACACCCATCGCTTGCAAGTCTTTGGCGAGCACATTGCCGGGGAACGCAATGTTGGCGAAGTCGGGGTGCACACGATCAATGTAATCGTGTTGCCGATTGCGAAACGACAGCCAACGCGGTTGCGTTTCTTCGATCACATAAAACTCAATGCGCCCAATCATGGGCAATCGCTTGCCCTTCAGCTTCGTGTAGGTCTCCTGCGCCCGCGCATCATCTACAGCAGGCTCAGCGTCCCAAAACTCTTCACGATAGTTTGGGTTGGCGACCAGCACGGTGCGACTGGAGCGCTTCCACGATTCCAATTTGTATGGCCCGGTGCCGACCGGGTGCGCCATGATGTCGTCGGCGTATTTTTCGACCACCTCGCGTGCGAGCAATGCCGACACAGCGTTATAACCGAGCATGTACAAAAAGTTGTAATCCGGTGCGGCAAGTTTGATCTGCAGTGTGTAGCGATCGAGTAGCTTGAAGCCTTCAATCGGCATGTCGTAATCAAACCGGCCAAGCTCACGCTGGCGTTGTTTGAGTCTTTCCATGCCGGCAATCTTGCCATCGATAAACTGCAAGTTGGGCGACTTGTTGCGATTGTCGAACACCCGCATCATGCTGTACGCGAGGTCCCACGCCACCAACTCGCGCTTCTTGCCGCCGAACGCGGGGTCGTCGGCGAAGTAAATGCCCTTACGAAAACGTAACGTGTACACCGTGCCGTCGGGTGAGACCTCGGGCATCGCTTCGAGCACGTTGGGCTTTTGCTTAAGCGGCCGCGCGAGGTAATCGTAGGTCAGCGGCGTGTCGAAGATATTGGCAAAGACGTAACTCGAATACCAGTCGGATGTTTGAACTGGATCAAAGCCGGTCTCGGCGATTTCAAAGGCGTAGCGCAGTACCTTTTTGGGGTCAGCCTGCGCTTGCGCCGATGGCAGCACCGCAATCAGCGCGGCCGCCAACAGGCCTGCGGCATAACGGCGTGGGGACAAACTCAACGCTTGGCCTCGTATTGCTTCATCAGCGGCACATCAATATCGACAAAGCGCCACCACGATTGGGACTGTACTGCGGGCCGGCGAAAACCAATGACATATGGATAGGTCATGTCGGTGAGAATGCGATGGGTGTTGATCTTCCACGGCGCGTAGGCAACCACCAGCCGAGCCATTTCCTGATACAGCTTGGTACGTTCATCTCCATCAGGCAACAGTTCGGACTTTGCAAAAAGAATGTCATATGCTTTTAACTGAAAGCGCGCGCGGTTCCCCTTGAACCCTGAGTTCGGGCCATACAACGATTGCAACCAAGTCTCTGCCGTCGGCGATGTCGCCGAGCCGCCAAGCTGCCACATCATGAGCTTACCGGCGTCGGACGCTTTCAAGAAATCCGGCCATTTCCCTTTGGTAACCTCGATACGAATACCAATCGCGTCCATCGAGCGCTTCCACAATTCGTCAAACTGTTTGTCGCGATCCGTCGGCGTGGAGTTACTCTTGAGAACCAATGGCGAACCGTCCGGCATGGTCCGGTAACAAATGCCCTTCCGAGAATCACAATCGTTTGGATCGACCTTGTAGCCGAACGCATCGAGTAGCGCACGCGCCTTCGCCGGATCGTATTCGTTAGCCGAGGTTCTGAAGTCGGCTGTCCAGCCTTGTACGCCCGGTGCGTACGGTGTGTGTGCGGGGATCGCCTGTCCCTTGCGGATAATATTGATTTCGTCTTCGGTTTTATAGCCCAAAGAGATCGCGCGGCGCAGCGCGATGTTCTCGGGCTTATACCCACCGACGGTCTTGTCTTCCATATTGAAGTAGATGTAAGTCAGGTCCAGCGCGGCGACTTGCTGCATCTGAATCCCCATCTTCCTGAGATTTGGCGCCAGTGTGCGGTTGGGGAAACTCATGTTGGCAAAGTCTTCCGGGAACAGCCAGATCAGATCGAACTCGTTATTGATAAACGACAAGTAACGTGGCTGCCGCTCTTCAATGATCGAAACTTCAAATCGATGTACAAGCGGAATACGCTTCCCCTTCATTTTTTCCAAAATTTCCTGGCCCGCTTTATCGTCAGCCGCAGGCTCGCCCTCGAAGTAAGCTTCACGGAAATTCGGGTTGTATTCAAATACCATCCGCGACGAACGTTTCCAGCTGGTCAATTGATAGGCCCCGGTGCCAACGGGATTGGAGCCAATGTCAGTTCCGTAGTGCTCGACGATTTCTCTCGCGACCGCACATGACACACGGCAATCTGTGAGCACATAGAAGAAATCCGGCTTGGTCTCAGTCAGCTTGATCTGAAACGTGTAGCGATCCAACGCCCGTAAACCCTCCAGCGGCGTGTCGTAATCCATCTTGTTGGTTTTGCGAACACGCTTTAACAACGCATCGGAGCCAACGACATATCCTTCAACTTCGGCCAGCAGGGGCGCGGAAAGTTTGGGATCGAACAATCGTTTGATGGAGAAAACGTAGTCTTCTGCGGTCAGCTCCCGTTTCTTGCCGCCGAAAACAGGGTGATCACCAAAGTAGATTCCTGGCTTCACACTTGACTGCAACAACTGGCATATAGCGCCCATATTGACTGGCAAGATTGAT
>JANOEV010000191.1:0-4806 GCA_031413695.1 Burkholderiales bacterium | reverse complement strand
GATGTACACACCGTCGGTGGTGGTCAGCCCCGGTGTGAAGCCGGCCATTTTGGTGATGTGTGCCAGCATGCGCGAGGTCGTTGTTTTGCCGTTGGTGCCGGTGATACAGGCAATCGGCACGCGTGACGGGGTTCCCGCCGGAAACAACATATCAATCACGGGCCCGGCCACATCACGCGGCGTGCCCTCCGACGGCGCGACGTGCATACGAAAACCGGGTGCGGCATTCACCTCGCAAATGCCGCCGCCGATGGTCTTATAGCTTTCGGCAATGTTGGTCGACAAAAAGTCCACACCGCCGACATCGAGCCCGACGGCGCGAATCGCGCGCACCGCCATATCGCGGTTGTCTGGATGAATGACATCGGTAACGTCGGTGGCGGTACCACCGGTGGACAGGTTGGCCGTTGAACGCAAATAAACAATGGTTCCGGCAGCCGGCACGGCATCGGCTGTGACGTTCTGCCGCACCATCATCATCTCAGCCTGTGAATCAAGCTCGAGCCTGGTCAGCGCCTTTTCGTGGCCCACGCCGCGACGCGGATCAAGATTGACGGTTTCGATCAGCGCCCGAATATTGTGTTTGCCGTCGCCAACCACATGACCGGGCGTGCGTTTGGTGGCGGCCACCAATTCGCCGTTGACCACCAGCAATCGGTGGTCGTCGCCGGTCACAAATGACTCCACAATCACCGAGCGCGAATGCTCCCTAGCGGACTCAAAGCCGGCCCGCACATCATCTTCGGTTTGCAAATGGATTGAGATGCCACGGCCGTGATTGCCGTTGTACGGCTTGGTCACCACCGGATAACCGATGCGTTTCGCGGCGCGCACCGCGCTATCGGCCGATTGCACCAGCATCTGTTTGGGCACCGGCAGACCGAGCGTTGCCAAGATCTTGTTGGTTTCTTCTTTGTCAGATGCCAGCTCCACCGCGATATGACTGGTGCGACCGGTGATGGTCGCTTGAATACGTTGCTGATATTTGCCGTAGCCAAGTTGAACCAGCGATTGCTCGTTCATGCGCAGCCACGGGATATCACGCTTTTCAGCCGCATGCACAATTGACGCCGTCGAAGGCCCAAGTGCGCGGCGCTGTGCATAACGAATATATTCGTCGCGCGCACTCGGCCAATCCCAATCGTCCGGCACCGTGTTGGACGGCCGCAAATTTTCCGGCAATAACGAACACAATAACTTGAGCGCGAGCTCTCCGGCTTCGATACCCTCATCGCGCTGGGCATATTCATAAACAACCGTATAAACGCCGTCACGGCCGGCGCCGCGGGTTTTGCCAAAGGTGACATCTTCGCCGGCAACGTTTTGCAATTCAATCGCAACGTGTTCGAGCACATGGCCAAGCCAGGTACCCTCATCCTCGCGCATGCGGCGGATAAAGCCGCCGGGCTCACCGTAGGAGCAGCCGTGCTCATTTAGACCGGGCAACGCGGCGACCAGCGCATCGATGTAGGCATTACCCAACCTGGCAGTCGGCCAGTTCTCCAGTTCACCGAGATCAAGTTCAAACTTGATGACCGGGAAATGCGCATAAACCGACGGGCCAACATAAACAGAACGATCCAGAATGCGCATAGCTCGCACTTCCTATTGTGGGGTTGCGGCCGTTATTCTTTCCGGGTGCTTAACGCGTTTGCCGCAGCCTGCCGAGTGTGCAGATTAAACGTCGAACCGGCCACCAGTACGTGCAATTTTAGTCCGAGCATGCAAACCGGTTTGCCCTCGGCCACCTGGTCCATCGACGAAAACTGCATTTCGCTCGCGTCAATCACCGTCACCGCACCCGAGCCTTCAACTTCGAGCGTGTTGTCCGGACCGATAAACGCCGCCGTGTCTTCATCAAGGCCGATGCCGACCGCAAACGGGTTGTAGGCCAGCGCTGCGAGCAGCCGGCCGATGCGATCACGCTGCCGAAAATGTTGATCGATGATAAAGCGGTTGGTCAGCCCGAGCCCCGGCGCCAGACGCACCGCACCGGCAATCGGTGAGGCACCCTCCTCGCCAAAGGCAATCATGTGTTCAGAGATAAACGATGCACCGGCGCTGGTGCCGGCAACGTGCATGCCGGCTGCATTGCGTTTACGCAGTGTCTTGGCAACCAGTGTGCCACCAAGCAGGGTTGACAGCCGTAATTGATTGCCTCCGGTGAAAAAAACACCGTTGGCGCGCTCGATTCGTTCAATGCGGCCGGATTCGTCACAATCACGACGCGTATCAAAATCCATCGATTCGACATTGCCGGCGCCCAGCTGCGAAAAAATCTGTTCGTAACGCGCACCGGTATCCATCAAACGGCTTGCAGTCGGAATGACGACAATGTCGGCGGCATTCACATCGCCGTGACCACACAGCTCAACAAATCGCCGCAGGATTTCCGGTTTATTTTCTTTTTCTTCCGCGCCACCGATGGGGATGATCCATCCGCGGTTTTGGCCCTCAATGACCTGACTCGGCATGCCGTGGCTCCGTAAGACAACTTTGTATGACGTGATTATGCGGCAAGGCGGCGAAACACGGCCAGAAAGCAATAAAGGTACGAGTCATGTTGACGGAAAGCCCTATTGAAGACGGCAATTCCCAGCCAAAATAGCCTGAGAATGCCCGCCCCTATTGGTCAATTACACGCTAGTGAATATGGTTGCACTGGCTGTGGTCATGGCCGTACAACTCGCCTAACGAGGTAATTGCCGCGTACCCGGCGGGCACACCCGCCGCACTTTCGAAGAAAAACGGTTTACGTGCCTTTGGTGTCGCACCCACCTCATTCATCGTTGCCACGTCAAAAACACGCCCGTTTTGCATCACGTAGGTGATACGGTCTGTCTTGTAGATGTCGGCCAAGATATCCGCATCGATGATGATGAGGTCAGCCAGTTTGCCAATTTCAAGTGAGCCGACGTCCTTTTCCATGCCGAGATACTTGGCACCGTTAAGTGTAGCCATACGAATCGCCTCCAGCGGTGTCATACCGCCCTTCGCGCCCATCCACAGTTCCCAGTGTGAACCAAGACCCTCTCGCTGGCCGTGCGCGCCGATATTGACTGGCACACCGGCGCGTTGAAGTTCGGTCGCCGTCTTGGCGACTTTCAGAATGTTGTAATCCTCTTCTGGCGCGATCGGCCTGCGAACCGCCCGCGATTGCAGCAATGCGCGCGGCACATATTTGGTGAGTAACGGGTGCAACCAAACATCACTCTTGGCATACCAATAGTGCTCACCATCAAGGCCACCGTAACCGACGTTAAAGGTCGGTGTGTACCCGACTTGGGTCTGTGACCAGAGCTGTTTGACGTCATCGTAGGCGTTTGCAACAGGGATGGCGTGTTCAATGCCCGTGTGGCCATCGATGATCATGTTCATATTGTGTTGAAACAGTGAGCCACCTTCCGGCACCACCATCATGCCGGTCTGGCGGGCGGCTTCCAACACTTGCTGGCGTTGATCACGCCGTGGCTGGTTGTAACTCTTTACCGTATACGCGCCAGCAGCCTTCATGCGTTTTAAGTGTGTCAGCGCGTCTTCGAGGCTATTTACTTCTGCCGTAAAGGTGGATTTTGCGCCGTAGAGGATCGTGCCGGTTGAGAAAATGCGCGGTCCAACCACCTGCCCGGCGCGCTGTAATTCACTCACCGTAAAGATGGTCGCGGTATCGTTCGAAGGGTCATGCAGGGTGGTGACACCAAAGGCAAGCGAGCCGTAGTTCACCCAACTTTGTTGCGGCACATTGCCCTGGGCGCCCATACCACCGTGCCAATGGACATCGACCAAGCCGGGAATGATGCTCTTGCCGCGTGCATCAATTTGGGTCGACCCAGCCGGAATTGCGACGTCTACTGCTTTGCCAATGGCGACGATTCGATTGCCCTTCACCACGATGCGGCCATCATTGATAACCTCGTCACCTTTCATTGTGACGATGCGTGCGCCGGAAATCACGGTGGTCGCGGTTGGTTTATCGGCCACCACACTTAATCCAATCTTCACACCCTTATCCGGGTTAGGCGGAAGTTTGTCAGGCGCGCCATCAACAAAGGCGAATGCGTCTTTCAGCGGACGGCTGAACAACTCATCACCAAACGAAAAGTGCACCGTTTGGCTATCGCCTGACCAGTGCAAGTAGTCACCAGAATTCACCGAGAGTTGTTTTAGCGGCAATGGCGTTGACTTTTTGCCGAACGTGATCGTGCGGCCGGCCAAGGGCATCGGTGTGACAAAAGTCTGGAAACGCTCACGGAAGGCCAGCCACTTACCGTCGGGCGACAATGCAAAGTCATTGGCGAATTCACTCTTCGCCACGATTTGCTCTTCCGACTTATCTCGCTTTATCCGTACCAGATTGTTCACCCAATCGACTTCACCGGTAATAACGGTGCGCGTGACGTAAACATGGCCGTTGTCCGCACCGAATTGTGGGTTGCGCCCGTCTTCACTGATGAGTTGTGATTTGCCACTACCGTCGGTAGCGACGATATGCACGCCGGTTTCGGCGCCGTACAGCGGTGATGTCAAAAAGCCGCCGCGCGACTTTACGTACACCACACTTTTTCCGTCTGGGGAAAACGCCGGTTCAAGATAGTGTCCTGGTTCGTCGGTCACGGTAGTTTCCTTACCCGATTTCAAGTCCAGCACACGCACGGAGCTTAGCTGTTGATCGTGCCACGTCGTGAACACGATTTTACTGCCGTCACGCGAGAACTCTGGGAAGAACTCAAAGTGATTGGCTTGTTTGGTCAGCCGCTGCGGCGTACCGTTCGGCATCACCTTCATGTAGACGTGCCCAAGTGCGGA
>JANOEV010000190.1:0-1544 GCA_031413695.1 Burkholderiales bacterium | reverse complement strand
GTAAAGTCCTGGGACAGGCGGGTGACACCGAGGGGCAAAATCTCTATCAATACAGTGCGCCTGTACACATCGAAGCGGATATGGCCGGACAGATTGTTGTTACCATCAACGCAGACAATGCGCGCGCCGCGCAACTGCGTTTTATATTGAGTATGCTGGGGCTGGCGGTACTGCTGAGCCTGGCAGTCTATGGCGTAGGACGCCGCTTCGGACAGCGCCTGGGCAGCACTCTGTCCACCATGGCCAGAAAAATCGCGCTGGAAGAGGAAGATCCCACGCGCCAACCTGCAAATGAAGTGCTCTTGTTGGCGCGGCAGATCGAAGCCCTGCCTATGGACCTGCTGCGCACACGCAGTGAACCGGGGCCGCAGGACGAGAACTACCGCACCACGGCCGTCCTGTATTTGCACCTTTGTAGCCTCGTCAATTATGTGGACACCCTGGACGAGCGCGCACTGCAGCGGTATACACAGCGGCTGCACCAGGTGGTTTACGCTGCCGCCGGTTTTTACGCAGGCGAGTTACAGGTGGCGCGCCAGTTTGGCCTGGCCATTTATTTTAGTGGCCACAACAGCGCCGGTAGCGCGGCATTTAGAGCTGCATCCTGTGCATGGCTGGTGCGGGCCGTAAGCCAGGCACTGGAAAAGGAGATGTCTCTCTCACTGTCTATCGCCATGGCCATTTCACAGAGCGAGTTGGGTGTTGGGACTGGCACCGATATCTACCCAGGGCTGTATACCCAGCACACGCTTGATGAATTACAGGCGGTTTGCGCCAGCAAGCCACCGCATGTCCTGCTCTCTCCCGCTGTCTGTGAGGACATTGACATCGCCGGGCGCCTGCAACATCGACCGACCGAGGTGATGGATTATGCTGTGATCGAAGAGTTTGCCGGCCCCTATCAGGATTTGCTGGAGCGACAGCTGCGCCTCATACTGAAGCGCTTGTCAGATCCGACCAGAGGCTGAGCTCGCCTGCGTTAAACCCTGACTCAGGACTCGACCAGCATGCTATCGACTTTCTGGAATCCGCGCGGTAGCTTGTTGCCGCGCCTTCCGCGTTCTCCCTGATAGTGTTCAAGATCCTTGATCCTGAAGTTCTGGTGGCGCTTGCCGGAATGAATCACCAGGGTATCCTGGGCCGTAAACACCTGAATCGCCACCACATACTCTTCTCGCGCTTGTACACGAGCTGAGGGAATGCCAATAATTTTATTGCCCTTACCGCGGGCCATCTGCGGCAAATCCGCTAGCGGGAAGATGAGCAAGCGTCCCTCACTCGAAACTGCGGCAACCAAGGAATCCGCCACCGATCCAATCGGCGCCGGCTGTAGTACCTGACCACCCTTGGACAGGCTGATGACCGCCTTGCCTGCGCGATTTTTGGTCTGTAAATCACCCAACCTGGCGACGAAACCATATCCGGCATCACTGGCCAGCAGATACAGCGCATCGTCTGCCCCCATCATCAGGCCGCCAAAAGTCGCCCCGGATGGGGAGTTGATGCGCCCCGTTACCGGTTCTCCCTGGCCGCGGGCGGAGGGC
>JANOEV010000189.1:0-3525 GCA_031413695.1 Burkholderiales bacterium | reverse complement strand
GTTGGCCGGGATGAGTGCGCATTCAGACGCGATGACGGCGTTCAAGGATATTGATGTGGCCCTGCTGGTCGGCGCACGTCCACGCGGACCCGGCATGGAGCGCAAGGATTTGCTCGAGGCCAATGGCGCGATCTTCACCGTACAGGGCAGGGCGCTCGATGCGGTTGCGTCGCGCAACGTCAAGGTGTTGGTGGTCGGCAATCCGGCGAATACCAATGCCTATATTGCAATGAAATCGGCACCGGGCCTGCCGCGCGAAAACTTTACGGCGATGCTGCGGCTTGATCACAATCGTGCACTGTCGCAACTGTCGACCAAGACCGGCAAACCGGTGGATTCAATTGAAAAAATGATTGTCTGGGGAAATCACTCGCCAACCATGTACCCCGACTACCGTTTTGCCACCATCGCCGGCGCACCGGCACCATCGGTTGTTGCCGATGAGGAATGGTACAAGACAACGTTTATCCCGACCGTCGGCAAACGCGGTGCAGCCATCATTGAAGCGCGCGGGTTGTCATCGGCAGCGTCGGCGGCGAATGCGGCGATTGATCATATTCGTGACTGGGTACTCGGCACCAACGGCAAATGGGTGACCATGGGCATCGCGTCAGACGGCAGCTACGGTATTCCCGACGGTGTGATGTACGGCGTTCCTGTCACCTGTGCCAACGGCAAGTACGAGCGTGTCACCGGCCTGGCCATTGATGACTTCTCGCGCAGCAAAATGGATTTGACGCTCAAGGAACTCGAAGAAGAGCGCGCCGGGGTGGCGCACTTGCTGTAATTTTCACGCGCCGGTATCGACGTAAAAAAGCCACCAGTAGGTGGCTTTTTTACGTTTGACGTTCTACAAACACCAATAAGGGCGGACACTTTCAGGCAAAAATGGCTGAAAACGCCCGCCAGATAACGACTTTTGACAACGGATATTATCGTTCACTGCTTGCTGCGCCAACGCCCATGACGCCGGTTGCAACAACGATCAACAGTAACCCAACCGCGTTTGGTGTGATTGTTTTGGTGGCCAGATCCATAAACGCGTCAACCAGAAATTGATCACCGGCGCCCGCTGTCATCACCGTCATCAGCGCCAGCAAAGCGGCGGACCAGATGATGAGCAAGCGCCGCCGCGTATTTGCGTTAAAGGCGGCCGGCGCAGGCAGTGCCGCCACCCGCGCCATCACGCGATCCGAAAAGCCGTCGTTGTCGATGTATTGATCGCGGTGCGCCAGACTATCGGCCTGCAACATGGCGTCCAGCCGGTTGTTTTGTTCCATCACGTGCTGTTGATCGTGGTTATTCATCAATTGACTCCGCAGTTCAATGTTGCATCATTTACGCCGCTATCGGTATACGCCGCCAGTCGCTGTCGCATCTTTTCCCTTGCGCGCAGTATATGCGTCTTGAGCGTTCCGAGCGGAATGCCCAGCACATACGCCGCCTCGTCGTGTGAAAGATCGTTGTAGTAACACTGCTGGATTGCCGCATGCTCGGCCTCACTCAGGTCGACCATCGCGCGTGCGAGGTCGTGTCGCAAATTGGTCGCGGTTGATTCCGGTTCGGTCGGTTCTGCCTCCGGTGTGGCGTCTTCGCCGAGCAACAATTCATGTTTGCGCCGCACTTCTGTTTGCCAGGCGTTAAACGCAATACGGTAAAGCCAGGTTGAAAATTTTGCCTCAAAACGAAATTTGCCGATGTTTTTCCAGGCGAGAATGAATGTCTCCTGCGCGACGTCGTCAGCCAGTTCAACGTGGCCGTTGGTCATTTTTCGCAAACTGGCCCGCAATGCGGATTGGTGGCGTTTCACCAGTTCGGCAAATGCATGTTGATCGCCACATGAAATCACGCGGGCGATCAGGTCGTTGTCGGAATTTTCCGGCAATGCCATGGCAGCGGAACGCAGGCGCTGTTGAGATGGGCTTAACTATTTGCCGGTTGTTCGCGCTTTTCGAACTGCCAGACCACCAGGTAACCAACGCCCATTAACAGCGGGATCAGGCCAAATGTCCACGGCGCGCCGACTTCAGCCAGCGCAATCGACAAGCCGGCGCCAAACATGATCAGGACCACGCCGCGTCGCAAATCCGATCCCTTCGGATTCAGGTTGGCAAACAGCGCCGGCGGAACCGGTTGGCCCTTGTCCGCCAGTTTGACGGCAGTGTCATAAACCAGTCGGTTGCGTTCGGTGCGAAACCGCAGGATCAGCCAGACGATTACCGCGGGAATGATTGTGCCAAACGCGATTGCGGTCAGTGGAACAAACAGAGCGACACTTTCCATTTTTTTTCTCCCGGGAGTAGGTGCATTGGACATTCTGACGCAACCAAATGGCCATTTGGATGTGGCCGGCGACAAAAATCTTACTCGGCGGCGATTTCCGAATTGGGTGTGCGCGGTGGAGGCGGCGGTTTGGACGGAAAGGTATCCGGCGTCGGCAGTGTTTTCATGGCGGTCAGTGGTGACAGTTTTGCCATGGCAATGACCAGAAAAATACAGCCGACACCACAAATCGCAATGGTCGGGCGCAGCCCAAGCCATTCACCCATGACGCCACCCAAAATCGAGCCAAACGGCGCCAACGACAGCGCCATAAAGATCATGGTCGAGGTAACGCGTCCCAACAGGTGGTCGGGTGTCGCCGATTGGCGTAAGGAGAGGTAGTTGATAAAAAACAGCATCGCACCAAAGTCGAAGATGAACAGTGTGCCGCCCAGCGCGAGGAAGGAATACTCGTGGGGTGTGATCGCCGCCATCAGCAACCACGCCAGCGCCGTCATGCCGATGCCCGCCAGCATCACGCGACCGACGCCAAACCGGCTGTTCAACAACTGGCAGCTGAACGATGCCAGCAAAAAACCGACACCGGCGAGCATGTACAGCGCACCGATTTTTCCCGCCGACAGGCCGAGGTCACGCGCGGCAAACAGAATGACGATCGCCACATAGGCGTGACGCAGCAGCTGCCATAGTGCGAGTCCCCACGAGATTGAACGCAAAATCGGGTTGTGCCAGATCAGCTTGAGGCCTTCCTTGACATCGCCCCAAATGCTGACCCAGGTGATCTGGCCGGTTTGTTTCGGCGCGTCACTGGCGCGCGGTTTGATGACGCGCAGCATGAATGCCGAGACAAAAAATGCGATTGCGTCGAGCAAAATGGCGAACGGTGCGGTCAGTGCATGAATCAGCATGCCGGCGATACCCGGCCCGATCAATTGCGCCGACGAGTCGGATAAGGCGATGCGTGAATTGGCTTCAACCAGATTGCCGCGCCCGACCCGTTCGGTCATGAATACTTGGTAGGCGGCCCAGCCGATGATCCCACCCAAGCCCACCATAAACGCAACAATATAGAGGATCGTCATGCCCAGAAAACCAAACCATGCAGCGATCGGCACCAGCAGCAACATGACGCCCCTGCCGATATCGGCCCACATCACCAACGGCATGAAACGACAATAGGTATTTGGCTCTGGCTGATTCGGAATAGTCGTACGCCGAATCGGGATACCGGATATAATCCAG
>JANOEV010000188.1:0-7216 GCA_031413695.1 Burkholderiales bacterium | reverse complement strand
GCGGGCGACATCAGCCAGCAGGATGACTTCGAACGGGTAGTTGGAGCAGCGCTTAATCAGAGCATTTCACGAACACGGCCCAAACTTTCCATTTCAATTGGTCAGATGCCGAAGTTTCCAATTTTTAGAAAGCAGATAAACGATTTCATCTCAGTGTTTAATCCACAGACGGGTTTTGAGATATCAGATCGCAGACAATTCAACATATCGCTCAACGGCGCGCCGGTCAGTACTACCAAGACCACATCCTTTGCCCCGCTTCTGGGTGTAAGTTTCCGTCCGGCTCGAAGTGTGAATCTGACAGGAACTGTCAACAAGTCAGAATCCGTCACTGAACAGTTCGATGTCGTGGGAGCCAATCTTTTGAGCACAACCAGCGGGACCAGAATGAACGTGATCATAAAAGGGAGCTACGGATTCAAATCACCCACCGGAATTGTCTTTCCAATTTTGGGGAGATTGCGCTTTAACTCTGACGTAACCATTGGTGTCGATATCGTGTACAATCGTGACAAGACTGAAATTCTGCGTGTTGGTGTGGTGGACGCAACCCCTACTGTGGACAAGTATGATCTCAGAATCTCGCCGAGAATCACCTATTCCTTCAGTCAACAGATTACAGGGAGTATCGAAGGGGCATTCATTCGTAGTAATGATATACTAAACTCCCGGAAAACAACCACTCAGTCGGTGGATGTCCGAATGGAACTTCGCTTCTAGTTTGCCTGTCGTATTATTCCGTGACAATGATTGTGTAAATCGCCGTCTGTACGTTATTCTAGGGTTATGAAGCCATCCCCAACTGTCCTACAACTGCTTCGGGAACTACCATCTGTCGAGCAGCTCGTGTCCAACCCTTCACTCGTAGAATACTTCAGTCAAATACCGCGGCCACTGGTCGTTCGAGAAGGACGCTTACTGTTGGATGAGATTCGCACTCAGCTGGAAACAGCAACCGTGGTGTTATCAGATGCTCCGCTGGTTGCTCAGCTCGAGTCACGAATAAAAAAACTTCTCTCATCTCGACTTCAGCGCGTGATCAATGCCACCGGGATACTGGTTCACACAAATCTCGGACGAGCACCACTTCTAAACTCAGCAATAATTGATGTCGCTGAACAGATGTCCGGCTACAACAATCTCGAGTTTAATCTTCAGGAGGGAACGCGGGGAAGCCGTGGAGCCTATGCAGAACTTCTCCTTGCAGAGCTAACAGGCGCTGATGCCGTTGCCGTAGTCAATAACTGTGCCGCGGCGCTGGTCGTGATTGTTAATTCACTGGGGAATCGAAGGGACGTGATTATTTCGCGCTCTGAACTTGTTCAGATCGGCGGCGGTTTTCGTATCCCGGATATTCTAATCCGTTCCGGAGCAAAACTAAAAGAAGTCGGGACAACAAACATCACTAATCTTGCCGACTATGCGGGAGCAATCTCTCCGCGCACAGGTCTCATTCTGAAAGTACATCAGAGTAATTTTATCCAAAAAGGATTCCAATCGTCAGTGTCTATCGACGAACTTGGAAGGCTTGCTCGCGAAAACTCGCTGCCACTAGTGTATGATCTTGGAAGTGGTCTGCTTGATACACGTGGTCATTCTGTGCTCGAAAATGAACCTACAGCACACAGCGCATTGCAATCTGGCTCGTCGCTTGTCTGTTTTTCAGGTGACAAACTGTTGGGCGGCACACAAACAAAAGCGGCCGGTGTTGCCACCGGCCGCTTTTTAGAGATCCTGCTTGAAACAATATTATCGACTAGAACTCGTAGCGGAAGGTGACTTGCATCTGCCACTGCGATTCGAGGCGTTGTTGACGAGTCGTAAAGTCGGTCACACCGGTATTACGCACCGAGTACACATAGCGACCCTGCGCATCGGTTCCGACATAGTTCACAAAGCTACGGGTGGACGGGAACCCGATTTCGTTGATCTGACCCCACTTCTTATTCATCAGATTGCCAACGTTAAAGATGTCGAGGCTGATGACCGACTTATGGTCCTTAACAAACCCGGGAAGCTCTTGGGTGATACGCATGTCTACAGTGTTGGTCCACGGATTGTCGGAATCATTGCGACTAACCACTCCGCCGCGAGTCTTGATGCCAGTGGAATTGACGATCGCCCAGAACGCGCTTTCATTTGCAGCTTGATCTGCGGGCGTTGCCCCGGCAAACGCGACTTCACCAGAACCCGGCCCCCTCGGAATGTACATCAGGTCGTTGCCGAATTGACCGTCACCGTTCATGTCATTCACATACACCCAGCTGTACGGCTTGCCACGACGACCTTCGGCGAAGAAACCCACACGCGTCTTGTATTTGCCAATGAACGCACGCTCCCACATCAGCGAGCCATTAAAACGGTCCTTGATGAGGTAGTTGGAGTTGGATGCCACGTCTTCGTTAGGATTGAAGATGGCGCGCCCTGTCCAGTTTGAGTTGGACACCGACGAGGTCAATGGGCTGACTTCCTTTGAGGTGGTGTACGTGTACGCCATCGACCAGCTCCATCCCTTCATCATTGGACGGCTTAGTGCTAACGTCCCCTGATTGCCACCGCCCTTTTTGGTTTCTGAAGCCAGAAGCACGTTGGCGAAATTAGGATTGCTGAGCGATCGGGAACGCGAACCTGCACAAGCGCCCGTTGTCAGGAAGCCGCCGGTTCCAGTCCAGCACGCCGGGCTGTAGGTTTGGTCGGTCCAAAACATTTGACGACCATCCGGTCCGGTACGTGTCGCTCCACCAAGGTTCAAATGCTGGTAGTTGAGGCCGGTGTTGGTCTTTGTGTAGAGCCATTCGGCACTCGCGACCATGCCCCACCAAGGCAACTGGTGCTCAAATGCTAAGTTTACCTTCCAGACTGACGGCTGCCCCATGCCCTTCTGGATGAAGTCAACGTTGGCAGCGGGAGGGTTCGCTGTTGGTATCGGCTGTGCATCCGGATTCATGCTGAACAACCCGCCGACGGTCGGGCAAGCTGAGAAGCTACCTGTGCCGCAGCCGACAAAACGTGTTGCGATACCGGTATTTGAGTAAGGATTGGATAACCAAACGTTTGCAGCTGCTCCCTGGAAGAGACCAAAGCCGCCACGTAACTGCATGGGTCGCTTGCTATCGAAGGTGTAGTTGAAACCAAAACGAGGCTGAAATAGATTCTCGCCGTCGATCGTCACAGAGTTGTCCAAACCAAAACCGCCTGAATTGCGCGTCGTCCCTGAACCCGCAACAAGTGGTGCCGCAGCCGCCGCGTTAAAGCGTGGTTTATCACTGATCCTCGGCGCATCCAAGCGCACACCGAACATCAACGTCAAGTTTTTATTGAATGTCCATGTGTCCTGGAGGAAAGCCCCAACGTTGCCAATCGTCCAATTTGCGACGCCGTCATTGAGTGCCCTCCCAGCAGCCGGGACTTGCACCTGATAAGACGAGGGGCGACCGATGCGGAAATTTTCAAGTACAGCCGCTTGAACTTGATCAGCCGTCGCCGTGGCACAGTTGATTGTGCCGAAGCTATACGTAAAGGTCGCGCTACTGTTGGTACAGGTGAAGTTGTAGTTGCCGAACACGTCCTGTAGGAAAGCGTTGTACACCTTATTCTCGGCGTAGTCGGCACCAAACTTAACCTCATGTTCTTTCAGGAACAAGGTACCACCTGCATAGGCATCCCACGTCTTTGTGTCAAGCTGATTGAACTGGCGGCTGCGCTCGGTACCAAACACCAATGAGCGGGTGCCTGCTTGCGCAACAGCACCCGCTGGTAATGCGCCGGGGAAGTTCAACTGCACCTGAGGCAAACGCGAAGGAACGACGTGATTCAAAGCGGAATCGCGCGTTGAAATCTTTAGTTCGGTCGAAAACTTGTCAGACCAGTCTGAAAACAGTTGCGCAACCGTGGATTCAATGGTTTTGACTTCTGCGCGCTGGTTCGACGACATTCCCAACGAGGTCGAGTTGATGGCAACGTAGATCGGCTCAAATTGTTCCGTCTTGTTGTAGCGAACGTTTGCGCGATGGCGGTCGCTGATGTTCCAGTCAAGCTTTACGGTTAAGTCTTTTACAGATAGCGGGGCAGCAGCGATGTCCACACTGCCGATATCTGCGCGATAAACTGACTGGGCAATTTGTTGGGCACCCGTGATCGCAGAGGGCTGAATACCCACGTTAACCAAGCCACTGCCGATGGGGCCAAAGGATGGCGCGCCGCGAGTCGACGTGAGTTCTTCGTATGCGGCAAAGAAAAACAACTTGTCTTTGATAATCGGGCCACCGAACGTGATGCCAATCGTATCTTCTTGGAAAGCCGAGCGTGGTGTCCACACCCCTGTTTGACGGTTATAGTTTTTGTTGTTGACGTACTTTTCATCGCGGTACACCTTGTACACGCTGCCGCGGAAGTCATTGGTACCAGATTTAGTGACTGCATTGATATTGACGCCCGTGTAGCCCTTCTGCGTCACGTCATAGTTCGAGACGTTGACTTGCACCGACTGGATTGCATCGATGGAAATTGGTTGCTTTAGTGTCGGCAGGTTGTTCGATTCAAGACCAAAAGTGTCGCTGATGTTGACGCCATCGACGGTCACTGAGTTGTAGCGGCTATTTTGGCCGCCGAGCGAAATTTCACCCCGCTCTTTGTCGGTCTGCGATAGGCGCGGATCGTTACGAGCGTAGTCCTGCAGGTTGCGGTTGATCGACCCAAAGCCCTCCAGCTCGGCGCGGCCGATGTTGGTACCGGCTCCCATTGCGGACTTGCTGAAGGCGTCAGCGATGGCGCTCGCCGCAACATCAATCGTCTCAACTTTCGGCTTTATCTCGCCGAGTTTCGCATCGAGCACTGCCGTCTCGGCGAGTATTAGAAACACATTACTGCGAGTTTCTGTTTTCCCGTCCTTCGTAATCGTGATCGTATACGGGCCACCAACGCGAAGACCGCGCGCTGAGTAGCGACCTTCCGCATCGGTCGAGGCGAGGGTCACCGAACCGGATTCAACGTGGACAATACGAACTTGCGCACCTGCGACAGACTTGCCGTCAACTGCGGTAATCCGCCCGACCAATGCCGAGGTGGTGTTCTGGGCAAAGGCAGGTGCGGCGCCAACTGCGAGTGCGACACACACGGCGAGTTTGGTCAATCGCATCCGGTTTTGATTGTTCATGGGTAATAGCCTCAATAGAGTCTGTGGATCAACGTTTTATGAATAAAAACAATTTAAATTGTGCAGCAAAATCGAACGCACGCCTTTTTCGGCCAAGGGCGGGAATTGGTAATTTTTCGCAAAAATTACGTCAAGAATGAATGAGTATTACGCCGCGGGATTATGACGGATTAGTGACGGCAATGGAATCCGCCCGACCTGCAGCGATGCCTCGAAATGGCCGTTACTCAAACAGGACAATATGTTGCGCTGCAATCGTGAGAATTTGCATGAGGTCGCAACGGTTCAGTTTCAGCAAAATAAACGAGGGACTGTTGCGGCCACACAACAAAAATCAGTTGATTCGTGCCACGCGCATTCCGATTGCTGGAGGTGCATAGAGCGCATTTGCTGGTTGTGCGGCAAAAAACATAACCAGCGCTTCAAGATCAAGCACGCTGACCTGCCGTTCGGTTCCCTCGCGAAAAACCGACAACCCCTCGCTGCCACCGGCGATGAAGCTGTTAGCGGCCACGCGGTATTGCAGGTTTGGCTGAATCACGATGCCATTCAGTTTGAGTGATGCCGCAATCACACGTTCGCCACGCGGCTTGGCGGCATCCCACGCATAACTGAAACCTCGCGACACGCCCATGATGCGAACGCGCTCACCAATGGTCGCGCCGAACTGCTGCTCGAGTAATTGTTTTAGTTGGGCACCGGTCAGGTTCATGACGATCAGGTCATTTTGGAATGGCTGGGTTTTGAACAGTGCCCCGTATGAAACACTGCCATCCGGCCCGGGGATGATCGGCGCCCGCAAACTACCGGGATTGTTGAACGCAATCACCGCGCCGCCCTTGTCAGGGCTGCTGGTGGCAAACAAATGTGCGTCGGCAATCAAATTACCCAATGTCGATTCGCCTGCCGGGTTGGTGACTGCATTGATATCCTGCCTGACCTTTGCCACAACACGATTCTCCAGCGGCTCCGACAATTTCGCATATTGCTCGACCAGCAACGTAAGGGACGCGTCTTTCACGCCATCCGGCTTAATGACCACGTTTCTCGCCGACTTTCCGACAATTTTTCGGGTCGCACGATCCAATACCAAATCGATTTCAGTCACGAGTGTGCCATAGCTTCCGGCACTGGTGACCAGCTTGCCCGCGACATCACAAACATAATAACGGTGGGTATGTGCGGTCACCACGACCCCGACCATCGCATCAAGTCTTTCTGAAATCTCCCGCCCTTTGCCTTTGAAGTCGACACATTCGTTAATGCCACCGGTCTGCTCACCGCCTTCGTGCATCACTACAACAGCGGCTTCAATGCCCTGCGCCTTTAATTCGGGGACAAGTCTGGCGACAGTCTCAACTTCATCGGCAAAAGTCAAACCCGCCGTGCCGCCGGGCCGCACGATTGACGGCGTGCCGCGCAATGTCACACCAATAAACGCAACCTTGATACCGTCGAATACTTTGACCCCATACGCCGGGAAGAGCGTCTTTTTTGCCGCGTCTTCGACAACATTGGCTGCCAAGAATGGAAAGGTCGCGCCTTTGTATGGGACGCGACCCTGACAGTCTGGCGTGTTTGTCTTGGCATCGACCGGGCACCCACCCTGCTGCAACCGCTTCAAGTGCGCAACACCATAGTCAAACTCATGGTTGCCGACGGCGTGGAAATCAACGCCAACCAGGTTCATCGCCTCAATGGTTGGCTCGTCACGGAATAGCGCCGACAGCAACGGCGTCGCACCCACCATGTCGCCCGCCGAAACAACAACGTGATTCGGGTTTTTTGCCTTGATCGATTTCACCACGGCGGCAAACTGCTCCACGCCGCCGGCAGCCTCAAAGCGTATCCCGGTCGACTGGCTTGGATCGGCAACCGGCACCCGCAGCGAGGGTGTTTTAAGATTGCCGTGAAAATCATTAAAAGCGATGATTTTCACCGCCACCGTTGGCGGCAATGCGGCCGGTGCATTCGCCATTGGCGGCAGTTGTGCACACCCTGCCAATAGCAGCGATGTGATGAGACAACTGGCAGTATTTCGATAAAACATCGGCATTTTCA
>JANOEV010000187.1:0-11899 GCA_031413695.1 Burkholderiales bacterium | reverse complement strand
ATACCGCGAAGCATTGCAGGTCCGCCCGAATTTTCCAGACGCACATTCAAATCTATTGCTTTCGATTCAGAATCTGGAGAGCCTATCACATGAGGAAAAATTTCAGGAACACTTGAAGTACGCCAACCAGTTTGAAGCGCCGATGAAATTGAATTGGCCGACGCACACAAATGCAAAAGACCCATCACGCCGACTTCGTATTGGCTATGTGTCAGCCGACTTCAGGAATCATGTTGTGGCGACATTCATCGAGCCAATCCTTGCACACCATGACAAGTCAAGATTTGAAGTCTTTTGTTATTACAACCACGTGCAACAGGACGCCGTCACCGAACGGTTAAAGGGACGCGCCGATTGGTGGCGCCCGTGCGCAGAGATGACCGATGACGCCCTGTTTGACTGCATTCTTGCCGACCAGATCGATATTCTGGTCGATTTATCGGGACATACCGCAGCGAATCGGTTGCCGGTTTTTGCCCGCAAGCCCGCCCCGATTCAGATGACCTGGATCGGCTATCCGGGCACAACTGGTTTGACTGCGATTGACTATCGGATTACCGATGCGTATCTCGATCCGCCAAATTTGACCGAACGTTATCATGTGGAAACGCTGGTGCGAATGCCGCAGGTCTCCGGCGTGTTTAGCCCCTCACCAGATAGTCCCGAGGTAAATTCGCTCCCGGCACTCGGTTCGACAGTCGTGACGTTCGGCTCGTTAAATAGTCCGGCCAAAATTCGCCCCGCCGCGCTGGCCGTCTGGGCCAAAATTCTGTTGGCGGTCCCGCAGTCAAGACTTTTGATGGGCAACGTTGAACCATCGTCGAAACAGAAGATTATCGACACGTTTCAAACGTTTGGTGTTTCGGCTGACCGACTTGACCTGCGCCCCCGGGTTGCCATGAAGGATTATTTGGCGATGCACCACGAAATTGATCTTTGTTTGGACCCATTCCCATATTCAGGCGGCACAACGACCTGCCATGCGCTTTGGATGGGTGTGCCTGTGATTACGCTGGCAGGCGATCATACTGTAACGCGGCCCGGTGTTGCGCTGCAGGCGCCACTGGGACTGTCCGCGTTCATCGCCAACACCACTGAAGAGTACCTGGCAATTGCGATAACAGCGTCGAGTGACCTACCGGCGTTGGCCGAGATACGGCGCACCCTTCGCCAAACTGTGCAAAATGCAGATCTGACCAATTCCGCAAAACAGGTAATTGCACTGGAGAAAATTTATCGTGATATCTGGGCCAACTGGTGTGATGGCAAGCCCACCAATCAGCGCTGAGGTGTTATGAACGGTTCTTCGCTGTATTTTTCGCGGTCCGTCGCGGGAGCCGCCCCGCCGTCAAGAGCTAACTTCCATGCCGGACTCTTTTCGGGAGCAATCGTCACCCTTTTTTCCCATCTACTTTTTTGCAATGCCGCCGTCGCACAAGCGATACCAACAGATCGGAGATTAACGACGGCCAATGCCGTGGTCACCCCGTCCACTACGGTACCCGATGCCGCAACGCCTGCGTCGCCATTAGTCATTGCGGACGCGGCTTTTGCCCTCCATGAGGGCCTGGTACGCGAACTCCGCAAAGGCGGCTACGTGATCTTCATTCGCCACGGCGCGGTCCAGCCCGGCACCGTTGATAGCCGGGCCAATGGCGATTGGTGGAAAAATTGTGCGCGTACACAGCGCACCAACGCGACCGCGCTGCCGGCCGCGCAGGCGATTGGAGTTGCACTCAACGCACAACGTATTGTGGTCAGCGATGTGCAAACCAGCGAATTCTGCCGCGCCTACGACACCGGCGTATTCTTGGGATTGTCGGTACCAACACGCAACGCCGCGCTTAATGCCATCACTGCGTTCGAATCCCAAAAGCGGTCGTCGGCCGATCAGGCGGGCGGCATCATCAAACTCATCTCGACAATGCCACCATCAGGACAGAACAGAATCCTGGTTGGTCACACCTTGCCGCCGACCATTGTCCATCCGTTGTTTGCCCACCTTCAGGAAGGTCACACGCTTGTCTTCAAACCGGAAGGCGGCGCACGCTTTCATTTTGTTGCGTCGATTTCGCCTGGGCAATGGCAGTTCATCGGCAAACAATTGATTTCAGATGGTCAGCAGTTTGTCGTCCAAGCCTCGCTTCCGCAGGGGAGCGCACAGATTGCCCAACAGGGTGCGCCACAGGTCTTGCAACCTGCGACGGTGCCACAGCCAACGCAACCGCCGTTTATTGACCCGGCGCGTGAATTGAAGTCGCTGGCATTGATACAAGCGTTGCGCGCAGGCGGTTTCAACCTGTACATGCGTCATGCCCAGGCAACGGTCGGCACCGATCTGGATTTGCTGAAGGTACCGACGTGGTGGGAGAACTGCATGATTCAGCGAAATATCTCGGACGTTGGTCGCGCGCAGGCAAAAAAGGTCGGCGACGCGATCAAGCAACTTCGGCTCCCGGTTGCCGAGATCAAGGTTAGCCAGTTTTGCCGGGTGCGCGACACCGCCATATCGATGGCAATGGGTCCGATGGAGATCACCGAAGCATTAAATCACCAGATCGGTCAACGCGAGGGGACTGACGTCAGCCTGATGCGGTTCAAACTGCTTGCCAGCACACCCCCCAAAGGCGGCAACACAGTCATGATCTCGCATACACACGGCAGCCCGCGAACCGAGGAACGGGTCCTGGGCGCCATTCAAGAAGCTGAAATTGTGGTTTACCTGCCTGATGGCAAGGGCGGTGCCGAGCCGGTGGCGCGCATTCCACCTGCGGAGTGGGATAATTTGATTTTGCTGGCAAGTGGCCGAAACGTGCCGCCGGTCACGCCAATTGCAAACAAGGACAAATGATGTTGATTCAACCGACACACAATCATTCGCGTGGTTTTACCCTGATGGAAATGTTGGTGGTACTCGCCATCATCGCCGCGATCATGGGCCTGCTTGGCCCGCGTCTGCTCGGTACGCTCGACCGGGAAGCGCCAAAAATTGCGGCGACGCAGGCAAAGTTGTTGCGTAGTGCGGTTGAGACCTTTCGGCTGGACGTCGGCCGTTACCCAACCACACAGGAAGGGTTGGCCGCGTTGGTGACCAAACCGTCTGACACGGTAATTGCCGCCCGCTGGCGCGGCCCGTATCTCGATGGCGATATTCCGCTGGACCCGTGGAAAAATCCCTACCAATACAGCATTCCCGGCGCAGGTGGTCAGCCGTTTGCGTTGTATTCGATGGGGACAGATGGTAAACGCGGTGGTGAGGGCGACGCGGCTGACATTGGCATATTGCCGGCAAATTAACGGCCATCGATACGCCATTAAACTTAGGCCCCGGCCCGGCGCAACCCTTGTGGTTGTACGCCGGGGAGACAGGTGATTGCAGCAACCGCTTAACGTTTCGGCAGCCTGACCACTTTCACCTTGCGGTCCTCGGTCTGCAAAATCTCGATCGGGTATTCGCCGATTTTGACTGCGGTGCCGGGCTCCGGAATTTCTTCAAGCATTTCGATCAACAAACCATTCATGGTCTTGGGGCCATCGAGGGGAAAGTTGTAGCCAAGCTTGCGATTTAACACCCTCAGCGGGCAAGAGCCCTCGACAATCACACTGCCATCGGTTTCCTTGCGAAACATACCCACGTTCATCGGCGACTGGCTGGTGAATTCGCCGACAATTTCTTCCAAGATGTCCTGCAGCGTGACCAAGCCCTGAATCTCGCCGTATTCATCGACCACCAGCGCCATACGGCGTTGCTGCTCCTGAAAGTGGGTCAGCTGCTGAAGTAGCGGTGTGCCCTCAGGGATGTAATAAGGTTCACGCATAATTTCGCGCAGCGTTTCTTTGGAGAGTGGTTCTTTCTCAGAGGCGTTTAACACCTTGCGGGCGTGCACCAAGCCGATCACATTGGAAAGATCACCGTCATAAACCACAATGCGGGTATGGTGTGACGACGCCAGCCCGGCGCGAATTGATTCGATTTTGTCATCGATATCAACACCCTCGATGAGTGCGCGCGGCGTCATCGTGTCATCCACCGTCATGCTCTCAAGGTCGAATAGATTGACCATGATGTTGTGGTGTTTTTTCGGGATGAACTGACCGCCTTCGAGCACCAGCGTGCGCATTTCTTCCATCGACAGGTTTTGAGCGCCCTCGGCTACCGGCTTGATGCGGAACAATCTCAGAATGCCGCGCACCAGAATATTGATGAACCACATCACCGGCGAGGTAATGCGTACCAGCGGCGTGAGAATGTAACTCGCAATCAGCGCGAGACTCTCGGCGAAGCGGGCGCCAAATACCTTTGGCAATATTTCGGCAAAAATCAGAATCGACAACGATGCCGCGCCGGTGGCGATGCCCAATACGTATTCGCCCTCACCAAACAAGCGACGGCAAATTTCGGCAACAAGAATGGTGGTTGCGGCATTCAGCACCGTATTGCCGGCGAGAATAAACGACAACAATTCTTCGGTCTTGTTGAGCAATGCCTGGGCAAGGCGCGCGCCGCGTGAGCCCTGCTTGACCAAATGCCGTAGCCGGTAACGGTTCAGCGACATCATGCAGGTTTCGGACATCGAGAAAAATCCGGAGCCGATCAGCAACATCGCAAGTGCACTGAACAGCCAGGAGAGGGGGAAGTCGTCGGTCATGGATCCGCCTTCCCGACACTCATTTCATTGCGATGCCACGGGCAGCCCGCGGCTGAAAGCGTGTTCCGGGCATTCGATGTCTTACGCGACGATCCACTTTGCAATCGGCTTGTGCTCATACCCGCTTCAGAATTACTTCGAGTACAAATTTGCTACCGACGTACGACAGCAGCAGCATGACAAAACCAATCAGCGTCCAACGTACTGCAAGTCGGCCACGCCAACCGGCAAACAGGTGTCCGGCCAACAAGCCGCCAAACACAAACCACGACATCACGGCAAACACGGTCTTGTGGGTGACGGCAAACGCTTTGCCAAACAGCGCCTCCGAAAAAAACACACCGGACAACAGTGTTGCCGTCAGCAACGCAAAGGCGATCCACAGCAACTGAAACATGATCCGCTCGATGCGCATCAAGGGCGGCAAGCCGTCCGGGCCGCCGGCAACGGTACCGGCCAACAGCTGTCGTTGCAAAAACATGAGCAATAACGCGTGGCACGCCGCGACAGTAAAAAGTGCATAGGCCATGACCGCGACCACCACATGTAGACCAAAGGCGAAATCGGTGGCGCCGTGGTCAACCACACGGTTCGCCGGCAGCCACACCACCAGCGCCGCCGCCAATGCGCCGACCGGCGCCAGATAAAGTGTCGCCAGACGCGTTAAACGGGTGTCATTGCCGACCGCAACGTAACTCACCAACGTCAGCCAGACAATGAGTGAAATCGCATGCGAAAAGCCGATGTTGATGCCGGGTGCCGCGCCACCAAACAACGCCCAGCCGATGGCAACCGCGTGTACGGCCAAACCTGCCATCAGGGCGGTTTTTGGCCAGCCGTCTGCGCCAACGGCAACACTGGCGCCGGCGTCACTCGCCCGACGCGCGGCGATCCACGCGCCGGCAGACGCGGCAAGGTAGATGAGGGCGGTGATAAAATTAAGGTCGAGCACGTTGTTGATTATTTTTTGATTGTTGGCTGTGGCTGGCTGTCGTCGGTTTTACTTGACATTAGGTTGCGGGAAAACGCTTCTGGTTCGTCATCCCAGCGCAGGCCAGGAAACGCCTTAAATTCGTCATCCCAGCGAAGGCTGGGATCCAGCACAGTCGTAACATTCGGTGTTGGGCCGGACTGGATCCCAGCCTTCGCTGGGATGACGGGATTAAATTGAGCGGCGTTTTTCCTAGGTTTCTTCCCCACGTTTCGAGATTGCCATAGTTTACCTGCACCACGGTTTTTCACACTATTTTTGAGCGGTCACCCCTATGCTAGATAACCTCACCAACCGCCTGAACGGCATCGTCAAACAACTGCGCGGCCAGTCGCGCCTGACCGAGGCGAATGTCGGCGATGCGCTGCGCGACGTGCGTATGGCGCTGTTGGAGGCGGACGTCGGCCTGCCGGTCGTCAAAGAGTTCATCGCGCGGGTGAAAGAAAAGGCATTAGGCGCGGAAGTGTTACAGAGTCTCAGCCCAGGCCAAGCCCTGATCGGTATTGTGCATCAAGAGCTGATTGTGTTGATGGGCGGCACGGCGGATGGCAGCCAACCCGGCCAGCGACTGCCGGATCTCAACAAACTGCCGGTCAATCTATCAACCACGCCGCCGGCGATTATCATGATGGCCGGTCTGCAGGGTGCGGGTAAAACCACCAGCGCCGGCAAGCTCGCCAAATTATTACGCGAACGTTTTAAAAAGAAAGTGCTGGTGGTGAGTGTGGACGTCTATCGTCCCGCCGCGATTGAACAACTGCGTACGCTTGCCAGGCAAGTTGGTGTGGATTTTTTTGAAAGCGATATTTCGCAAAAGCCCGTCGACATCGCCGTCGCCGCAAGACAATGGGCGAAAACACATTTTCATGATGTGTTGATTGTTGACACTGCCGGACGCCTCGCCATTGACGACGCGATGATGGCGGAGATCAAAGCCATTCATGCCGCCATCGAGCCGATCGAAACGTTGTTTACGGTTGACGCCATGCAGGGTCAGGATGCGGTCAATGTCGCCAAGGCATTCAACGACGCCCTACCCTTGACCGGTGTGGTGCTGACCAAACTGGATGGCGATTCACGCGGCGGCGCGGCGCTGTCGGTCGGCTATATCACCGGCAAGCCGATCAAGCTGGTCGGTGTTTCGGAAAAAATGGACGGTCTGGAAGCGTTCTACCCGGAACGTATGGCGTCGCGCATTCTTGGCATGGGCGACGTGTTGTCATTGGTCGAGGCGGCCCAGCAATCCGTCGATACCGTCGAGGCACAAAAGCTCGCCGAAAAAATCAAGAAGGGCAAAGATTTTGACTTTGACGACTTCAAAATGCAGCTGGTGCAAATGCGCAAAATGGGCGGCATGAGCGCGCTGATGGATAAACTCCCCGCGCAGTTGACGCAGGCTGCCAATCAAGCGCCCGACCTGCAGGAAAAACAACTGCGGCGCACCGAGGGCATCGTTAATTCGATGACACCGTTGGAACGCCGCAAGCCGGATTTGCTGAAGGCCTCACGCAAGCGCCGCATCGCCGCCGGGGCGGGCGTGACGGTGCAAGAAGTGAACAAGCTGCTGACCCAATTCGAGCAAATGCAAAAGATGATGAAAATGATGAAGGGCGGCGGCATGGCAAAGATGATGCGCGGGATGAAGGGCATGATGCCCGGTATGCGTTAACCGTATGCCGCCAGAACAGCACGCAAACCTGATCGCCGACATCCGCAATCAAGATGTAAAACTCAAGGCGTGGTGCGCTTTTTCAGACATAAATGTCTCAAAAGACCCGCCAAATGGCGACGTTGTTATTCGATCTGATCATTTGCAAAACGTCACCGTTGGAGTGAAAGACATCATCGACGTCGCCGGGTTGCCGACCAAATGCGGCTCGGCGATTTATGCGCATGCCAATGCGGCCACTCTTGATGCCGCGTGTGTGTCGATGATGCGTGCGGCCGGGGCAGTCATCGTGGGCAAAACAGTCACCACCGAACTGGCGATGTTTGTTCCCGCCCAAACATGCAACCCCGTCAACCTCGACTACTCGCCGGGCGGCTCGTCAGCCGGTTCCGCCGCGGCGGTTGCCGCCGGCCATGTGGATATCGCCATCGGCACACAAACGGCCGGCTCGATCCTGCGACCGGCGGCGTATTGTGGTGTATTTGGATTCAAGCCAACATTTGGACTGGTGCCGCGCACGGGGGTCAAGGTGCAATCCGAGACGCTGGACACGGTGGGGGTTTTTGCAAGAAGCATTCAACACTGCGCGGCGTGGCTGGCGGCAATGAATGGCTCACCGACATCGCTTGCCCCAGATGACGCGGGACGCAAACTAAAAATTGGTGTTGTGACCAGCTTCGATGCATATGCCACAGCCGACATGTTGGCCGCAGTCCGGCATGCCCGGCATACGCTTATGACGGCTGGCCATGAGGTCGTTGAATTGCCGCTACCCGAGCCACTCGCGCAACTGCACACACAACAAATGATCATTCAGCAATATGAATCGGCGCGTGCCTACCATGCCGAACGCACACAACACCGCGCCCTGCTGACGCCGGCCATTGCCACCGCACTGGATGAAGGCGCACGTATTGCGGACAGCACCTATCGGCGCGCGATGGCCGCCGCTAACGAGGCGCGCCCGGTTGCGGATAAACTGTTCAAGAAATGCGATGTTTGGCTGCTGCCCGCCGCACCGGGCGCGGCGCCATTTGGGCTGGCGTCAACCGGCGACCCGATTTTTAACCGGCTGGCATCGGTGTTGCACACGCCGTCGATCAGCGTTCCAGCGCTGCGCGACGGGAACGGTATGCCGCTGGGTTTGCAGCTGATTGGTATGCGCGGCGGCGACCAGCAACTCTTCCGCGCAGCGGCGACGATTTGCGCAGCGTTGGCCACGGCATAATAGGAAGACTGTAGATTGGTCGAACGACAATTCGTTGTTTGGTCCCATTTAAGACCAGACAAAAATTGAAATGAACTGGTAAAGCAACTGTCATGACTGCGCCCCCGAAAAAACCGCCGATTTATGTAACGCAACCAACACTGCCGCCACTAGAGGCGTTTATTCCCTATCTGGAAAAGATTTGGGAGAACAAGATTCTGACGAACGGCGGGCCGTTTCATCAACAACTTGAGCAAGCGCTTTGTGATTATTTGGGCGTCAAACATATCGCGCTTTTTACCAATGCCACAATTGCCCTCATCACGGCATTGCAGGCATTAAAAATCTCCGGGGAAGTTATCACCACACCCTATTCTTTTGTTGCGACCGCCCATTCGCTGCTCTGGAATGGCATTGAGCCGGTATTTGTCGATGTGGACTCCCTAACATTGAACATGGATCCGGACAAAATTGAGGCGGCAATTACCGACAGGACTACGGCAATCATGCCGGTCCATTGTTATGGTCATCCGTGCGACGTCGACCGTATCGATGCGATTGCGAAAAAACATGGCCTAAAGGTCATTTACGATGCCGCGCACGCCTTTGGTGTGCAATGCCATTGCGGCAGCGTATTGAATCACGGCGATCTTTCCGTCTTGAGCTTTCATGCAACAAAAGTATTCAATACGTTTGAAGGCGGGGCAATCATTTGCCCTGATTTAGCCTCCAAGCAACATATCGACAATCTAAAGAACTTTGGATTTACCGATGAGGTAACGGTCGTTGCCGCCGGCATTAACGGCAAGATGAGCGAAATAAATGCGGCATTCGGTCTATTACAGCTCGAAGGAATTGCGACTGCGTTGGAAAAGCGTGCGGCAATTGACGGTCGATACAGACAAGGGTTGAAAGATGTTGCTGGTATTCGATGTTTGGAAGATAGCGGCGAAGGTGCGGCAAATCACGCGTACTTTCCAATTCTGGTTGACAGCACTTACCCGCTGACGCGGGATGCGCTTTATACGCTGCTGCGGGAAAACAATGTTTTTGCCAGACGCTATTTCTATCCGTTGATCAGCGATTTTCCAATGTATCAACACCTTTCGTCCGCCGCACGCACGAATCTACCTATTGCGCATCAGGCGTCGCTTGAGGTTCTTTGCCTGCCAATTTATCCGGCAATTTCTTTCGCACAGGTTGATGACATCATCGGAATTATTTCCAACCGGTGACCGCATTGAAGTCTTTGGCCATCATGCAGCCGTATTTCCTGCCCTACATCGGCTATTTTCAGCTCATCGCAGCGGTTGACACATTTGTCGTGTTTGACGACGTCAACTTCATCAATCGTGGCTGGATTAATCGCAACCGCATGTTGCTCGGTGGCGAGCCTCACTTGTTTACCATACCGCTCCGTGGCGCCAGCCAGAACAAGTTGATCTGCGATATTGAATTGGCAATCGATGACGCATGGCGGGAAAAATTTTTGCGCACGCTAAAGCAGTCTTACGCGCGTGCGCCTTGTTACGCCGGCACATTTGCCTTGCTTGAGACCATCGTCAACCATCCAACCACGCGCTTGGATGAATTTTTGCTCAATAGCATCCAACAGGTAATGGGGTTCTTGGCAATCCAAACCAATGTTGTGCCCACGTCCAGCGTTTATGCCAATGCCCATTTATCAGGCCAGGACAGAATTGCCGATATCTGTCGCATCGAAGGGGCAAACAGATACATCAATCCCGTTGGCGGACAAGATCTTTACGACCGGCATTTTTTTGCCAAACAAAATACCGAGCTACTCTTCCTGCAATCACGTCCGATCGAGTACCCGCAAGGTACGCCACAGCATATTCCAGGGCTGTCTATTTTGGATGTATTGATGTTTAACGATCTGCATATCGTTAAGCAGCTGCTGACCAACGTCGATTTCATTTAAGCGGTTAGCGGGTCTCATGGGCGCCATTTTTAGCGCACTTTTTGGTAGGCGAGCGGTTAAGTCAGATTTTTTTGGCAACCACCGCATACCCTGAAACATGCAGTCCGAAGAAGTCGTCATTTTGGTGTGCGACGCCTATGACGGTGAATTCAGGTCCAAGCACCGCTGGCAACTCCGCCGGCTGATTGACTGCAACAAATCGACTTCCATTTCGAAGTGAAAAGGGGTCACTTGTTATCAACAAACTCCCGTCCTTATGACGAACAGCATTGGCTAATACTGCATTCTTCTCGTCGGGGAAATTTGCGACCAACAGGCCGTCAGGCTTCAACACTCTTGAGAGCTCACTTCTGACATCCGACCAAATCGTCTCGCCATCCAGATAGTAGCAACTCGAACAGCAAAGCATATAGTCGAAATGCTGATCAGGGAACGGAAGCGAAGTGTTATTTCCCACGGCAAAGTCGATCGGCCAATTCATTTCCTTTGCCTGCAGCTTGAGTCCACCGACAATTTCCGCCGAAATTTCGCAGGCCGTGACGTCAAAGCCCAAATCGAGCAATAGCGATAGATTGCGCCCGTCGCCGCAGCCCATATCAAGAATCTTGGCACCTTGGTAACGTGTTTTATCCAGTTGCAAATTAGGATACCTACCACCGGCCAGCGTCCGCACAACCCATTCGGTTGGATAGCGCCCGGCCGGCGCAGCAAACCTTCGTCCGTAAAATTCGGACCAGTTCTTTTCAGGATCAGCTGACACGTTTTTATCGCTCAAAGTTACTCCACAATCCCAATTTAATCAGCCGACAATCGTGACTCGGCAACACCAAAGCCGTCTCGACCCATCTGGTTTCCGCAATAAAACATCAGCAACCGATCAGGCAGTTGGAGCAGGCTGGGGTAACTGATCATTTCCGAGTCCCAGCCATGTTCGGCCTTCGCGATACCCGCCAGATGATCCTCGCGATGCCAATTCTTTAGGTCATCGCTCCACGCATAGCCGATACCGTAACCACGCTCGGGGTTCCGAAAATCCACCCCCTGGCGGTACGAAAACCACATATGCGCCTTGCCATCAACGATGATCACCGCGGGTCTGGCTTGGCACTCCTCTTCGGTCAGACTCGCCACACACTGTAACGCGTCGCGGTCCCAGTCAACACCGTTGACGGACGTCGCATGCATGAGCTTGTAGATGCTTTCGACCTTGCCGTTGTTTTCAACCCAACTTGTGCCAGAGAGGTACCAAAGATGCTGCAAATTCCCGACTTTCAGGACAAACGGACTTCCATGCACAAAAGGTTCTTGCAACGTACGCGTAACGACCGGACCCCTGCCGAGCCGCGTAAATGAATACCCATCATCATCACTAACCGCCAAGCCTATTGCACTCTGCCAAGGCACGCCTGTTGCCCTTGCCCAGCCGACATAATAAAGGCGG
>JANOEV010000186.1:0-15661 GCA_031413695.1 Burkholderiales bacterium | reverse complement strand
CGATGAAGCCTGCATGCCTCCAGACCACGGCAACGCTCAGGGAGTCACATGTTCGAGTTATATCCATCCGACTGGTTAATCAATGATGCGCCAACGGCGCCTGCAGGATGGGCGTGCGGGTGCGTGCAAATTGTGTTCGCCATATATCTGTGCGCCTTGCCACTTGCAGGATTAGCGGAGACGTCTGCCGGCGTCAATCGAGCTGGCGCAAACATTGATTTTCGCGTCACCATTCCAGTGGTTATTTCCGCGACTGGTGTTCGTCCCGCCGCAAATATTCAGATTCAGGAGAATGACATTTCGCAAGGGTTTGTTGATGTGAAGGCGGATTCTGCGCTGCTGTCCACCAATAGCAAGAATGGTTTTCAGCTTACTGCGCGGCATGACGCGCGTCTATTGACTGGCGTGGATGTCGAATTGTCCGGTCAACATCTCGAAGTTCGCGCCGGAATCGGCAGCATGCACGTAATCGCCGAACGCGGCAACAATCAGCCCATTCCGATCCGCTATCGATTACATCTTGCTTCGGGCGTCGCGCCGGGCAAATATCAGTGGCCGGTTGCGCTGCATTTCTCAAACCTGATGCCTTGATGCGGCATTCACTCACCGCTTGCACGCCTCTATCTTCCTGTCACGACGCAACGTCAAACACGATCCCCTGCGCCAACGGCAGTTCCGAAGAGTAGTTAATCGTGTTGGTGCTGCGCCGCATATAAGCGCGCCAGCTGTCTGAACCCGATTCACGTCCGCCGCCGGTTTCTTTTTCACCACCAAATGCGCCGCCGATTTCAGCGCCAGAGGTGCCGATGTTGACATTGGCAATCCCGCAATCACTGCCGGATGCCGACACGAATATTTCTGCTTCGCGCATGTCGTTGGTGAAAATACTTGATGACAATCCCTGTGGCACCGCGTTTTGCATCTGGATGGCCTCATCAAGCGTGTGATACCGCATGACATATAAAATTGGTGCAAACGTTTCGTGGTGAACACATTGTGTTTGCGACGGCATTTCGACGACGCTAGGATTGACGTAGTAGCCGTTTGGAAACGCATCCGCAAGCACCCGCGTGCCACCGGTGACAATTCCGCCCTGGGCCGCTGCCTCGGCCAGCGCCGCTTGCATCCCGTCAAATGCTGCGCGGTCTATCAATGGCCCGATCAAGGTCTTGGTATCGAGCGGGTTGCCAACACGAACATGGCTGTAGGCCGCCCGTAACCGCGCAATCACCTCGTCGGCAATTTCGGCATGCACGATCATCCGCCGCAACGTGGTGCAGCGCTGCCCGGCGGTGCCGACGGCAGAGAACAGCGACGCGGGCAAAACCATGTCGATGTTTGCCGATGGCGTAACAATCATCGCGTTATTGCCGCCAAGCTCAAGCAGGCTGCGACCGAGTCGTGCGGCAGTACTCGCGGCAACACTGCGCCCCATGCGGGTTGAGCCGGTCGCCGAAACCAACGCAATACGAGGGTCATCAACCAAGACCTGTCCAACATCGGAATGACCAATCAAAACCTGAGAGATACCCGCCGGTGCGGCACTGCCCTGTTGATTAAATTTTGCAATGGCCCTGCCCAACAGTGCCTGGCAGGCCAGTGCTGTCAGCGGCGTCTTTTCCGACGGCTTCCATACGAGCGCATTACCACATACCAGTGCCAGTGCCGCATTCCACGCCCAAACGGCCACCGGAAAGTTGAATGCGCTGATAATGCCAATCGTACCGAGCGGGTGCCACTGTTCCATCATGCGGTGTTTGGGACGCTCGGTGGCAATGGTCAGGCCGTACAACTGTCGTGACAAGCCGGTGGCGAAGTCACAGATGTCGATCATTTCCTGCACTTCGCCCAGCCCCTCTTGACGGATCTTGCCGGCCTCAATGGTAACCAGTTCGCCGAGCGCCGCCTTGTGCTGGCGCAGCTCCTCGCCCAGCAAACGTACCAGTTCGCCGCGGCGTGGCGCGGGCACATTGCGCCAGACCAAAAACGCCGCATGCGCCTGAGAAATCTTAGCCGACACGTCAGCCGGCCGATCCGCACGCAACGTGGTGATGGTGCCGCCGTCGATCGGCGACCTTGCCACAATATCGCCGCCGGCAAAGTCGTCAAGTGTGATGCCAAGTTTGGTCAGCAATGCTATTGCCGCGGTACCGGTGGTGGTGTCATTCATGCGTAGTACTTTCCGAATGGATTGGCCAGGAATGTCGGCAGGCTCACTGACTCCTGGCGGACGAACCCCTGTTTGGCAATGGCGCCTTTGGCCAGCAGATCAACCATGGCGCAAATTCCCGCCGCTGTGGTGAGCTGGATGGCAGACAGGAGTTTGCCACCAACTTCGCGCGCGTATATTTTTTTTGCGAAACTTTCCTGTGCTAGCCGGCCTTCGCGCTGACCACTGACCGACACAAATACCAGTACCACGTCCTGCAATGTGATCGGAATAGCGGTTTCAAACACATCTTTGAGCAATTCGCGGCGTTTACCCAGGCCCAGATCGTTCAGCAAGATCTTCATGATCGCGCAATGACCGGGGTAGCGCACCGTCTTGTAATTCAGATTCTGCACACGACCTTCGAGCGTTTCACAGAGCGTGCCCAGACCGCCGGACGTGTTGAACGCCTCATAGTCGAGACCATCCAGCAGAAAATGCTCGAGCTCTTCGAGCGGCGGCGTTTCGCGGATCTTGCCGTCTATGATGGCCTCGCAAGGATTCAGATACTCATTGATCAGACCGTCAGTGCTCCACGTCAGGTTGTATTTGAGCGCATTGGTCGGGTAGATCGGCAATGCGCCCACCCGCATATTCACGTCCCGCAGTGAATCAAATTTTTGTGCGAGGTCGTTGGCGGCGATCGAGATAAAGCCCGGCGCCAAGCCACATTGCGGCACAAATGCGGTGTTGGCGTCACGCGCAATTTCTTTGACAATACGGGTGCTGGCGACGTCTTCCGTCAAATCAAAATAATGTGCGTTGATGGTAAAGGCGAGTTTGGCCAGAATCGGCGTCAGATAGAACGGACAGGCGGACAAAATCACATCGACCCCTTTGAGCGCGGCGCTTAGGTCGTCCTTTGCCACGTCCGCGATGTGGATGGTCGCACCGAGCGCCTTCATGGGCGCGAGCCGTTGTTCGTCCTTGTCCACCACGGTGATTTTGTAGCCGCCGTTGGCGTTGAACAGGGCGACGATTGCTTCGCCAATTTTTCCGGAACCGATGAGTGCGACGTGCATGATGTTTTCCTAGCTGAATCAAGTCGTGGGGAGGCACATAATTTAACGCGATGGCTGGATTTTTCGTAGCTGCTAAATGACCAAATGTTCGTATAAAAATAAGCAAAAAGATGGTATAAAGTCACAAAATGACTAAATCACTCACCACCGCCGAAAACAAACTGCTTGCCCTGCTGCGCCAAAACGCGCGCGCCAGCGTGGCCGATCTGGCGCGCCAGCTGGGTTTGGCGCGGGCAACCGTGCAGGAACGGCTGCGCCGGCTGGAGGAGGGCGGTGTGATCGAGGGGTATACGGTACGGCTGGACCCGAACTTTTCCCGCAGCCGGGTCACGGCGCACACATTGGTTCGGATTGACGCCAAGAAGGCGGAGGGCCTTTACGCAAAACTCAAAAAAATGCCGAGTGTCAGCGGTATCTATGCGTTGTCAGGCGAGTACGACGCGTTGGTCGTATTTCAGGCGGATACCACGACCGAGCTCGACGAGTCGCTCGACACGCTCGGGCGTTACGAAGCTATCGAACGTACCCAGACGTCAATCGTGCTGAGCGTGAAATACGAGCGCTGATCCGCACCGCAGCAGCGCGTTTACGCTCAATGAAAAAACAGGTAAGCCACCCAGATTGCCGCGATGACGCCGGCCAGATCGGCAAGTAGTCCAAACCACAGGGCATAGCGGATTTTGGTGATGCCGACCGAGCCGAAGTAGAGTGCGATGATGTAGAGCGTGGTGTCGGATGAACCTTGCAAAATGCTCACGAGCCGGCCGACAAATGAATCCACGCCGTAGGTTTTCATGGCGTCGATCATCATCGCGCGCGCGCCGCTGCCGCTCACCGATTTCATCAGCGCGGTTGGCAGGCCCGGGGTGAAATCAGTGTTGAAACCGAGCTGGGTGAACACCCAGACAAAGCCGCTGACGATAAAACCCAGCACGCCGGAATTACGCAGCACACTGATGGCCACCAGCATGCCGACCAGATACGGGATGATCATGATGGAAGTCTGGATGCCGCCCTTCGCCCCTTGGATGAATGCCTCGTAGACATTGATCTTTTTGATGAGCCCGCCGAGCAAAAACAACACAATGATGCCAAGCAAAATAACATTGCCCGCCACCTTTGACACGGTTTGAATTTCCTCGCGCGTCAGAAAATTGCTGAAGGTCCAGACGATGCCAACCACAAATAACGTCATCCCACCCAGCCAGGCTAAGATGACACGATCAAAAAGATTGATACGTTGTTTGATCGCCACGGCCATGAACGCCACAAAGGTGCCCGCGTAGGTGGCGATCAGCGTGGGGATAAAGATATCCGCCGGATTGGACGCGCCCAGCACGGCGCGTTGTGCCATGACGGTCAGCGGGATGAGGGTGAGCCCGGCAGTCAGCAACACCAGAAACATGATTTGGGCGTCGCTGGCCTCATCTTTGTTGGGATTGAGGGTATGCAGGCTTTCCATCGCCTTGAGGCCGAATGGCGTGGCGGCGTTATCGAGCCCCAAAAAGTTGGCGGAAAAATTCATCACCACATGGCCCGTGGCGGGATGGTCTTTCGGCACGCCGGGGAATATGCGCGAAAAAAACGGTGCAATGAGTTTGGCGATCACATTGATGAATCCGGCTTTTTCGCCGACATTCAACAGGCCCAGCCATAACGTCATGACGCCAGCCAGCGGCAGCGCAATTTCCATAACACCGACACGCGCCGAATCAAACGTACCATCAACAATTTTTTTGAAAACCTCGGTGTCGCCAAAAAACAGCCACTGCGCCAGCGCCGCCACAAAGCCGACAATAAAAAAGCCGGCCCACAAATAGGTCATTGCCATTGTGATCTTTCCCCGTGTTTATCGACGCTCAATGAAAGATCGATTGTGCTTGTTTAGCGGCTCAATTGACCCGGATCCAAAGCGGCGCAAATTTATTGTCGGTGCGATGTACCAATGAGACGTTGGCGCGTGTCACCCACGGAATTACCTGCCGGTGTAACGGAATCACCAATACCTCGCGTTGGATCACTTCGATGACCTTGTTGATCATCTCCTGGCGCTTTTTGCTATCCATTTCCATGTCGGCGCGGTCGATCAGGTCATCTACCTCGGCATTTTTGAAATTGCCGTAGTTGGTTTCACCGGCACCTTTGTCGTTGAGGCTGCGAAACAGCGGCTTCAAGGTAAACATGGCGTCGCCGGTGATGTCGCCCCAACCCTGCATGCAGGCAGAAAATTCCTTTTTCGGCGTGCGCGCAAAATATTGCGCTTTTGGCATTGCATCAACCTTCACATTCAACCCGATGCGCGCCCACATGCCCGCCAGCGCAACGCAGATCTTTTCGTCATTTGCATAGCGGTCGTTCGGGCAATGCAGCGTGAACCCAAATCCTTTCGGATAACCCGCCTCCGTCAGCAATCGCACCGCGGCGGCAACATCATAGGCAAGCCGTTTTTCAAGTGCCGCCGGGATACCCTCGACTTTTGGGTTCGGTGTTGCGATGCCGGTCGGCGTCGACAGGCCGCGCATCACCTGTGTACGAATGGCATTGATCTCGATGGCCTGATACATCGCCTGCCGGACGCGGCGGTCCTTGAACGGATTCTTGCCCCTGACGTCCGCAAACAACAATTCGTCACGCGCCTGATCCAATGCGATGGTGATGACGCGTGCTTCGTCACCCTCCCATATTTTCAAACCCTTGTCCGTTTTGAGCCGGGCAATATCCTGTAACGCCGGATCCGGCACAAAATCAATTTCGCCGGATTTGAGCGCCGACATGCGCGTTACGTCGCTGATGATTTGGCGATACTCGATGGTGTCAATATTGCCTTCGAATCGACCGTCCTTGATCCCCCACCAATCCGGATTTTTCTTGTGCACAATTTTGACGCCGGGCTCATACGACACCAGTCGGAACGGGCCGGTACCCATGGCATTGCGCGCGGCAAACGTCACCTCTTTGGTGGTGAAGTCCTGCGGATTGACGGCGTTGTTTTTCTCCGCCCACTTCTTGCTCATGATCGGCACCTCGCCAATCGACGCCAACGCCGATGGGTTGGGGGCGGAGGTGGTGAATTCAACGGTAAAGTCGTCGATTTTTCGTGCGGTACCGGCAGTGGTGGTGTAGGTCTTGAACTGTTTTGATTTGCCGGCGCGTTCGAATGAAAACACCACATCGTCAGCCGTCATGGTTGAGCCGTCGTGAAATTTCACACCCCTGCGCAGTGTCATCACCCGGGTGGTCGGGCTGACGATTTTCCAGGAGGTGGCCAGCCATGCGGTTGGTTTCATGTCCTTGCCCGGCTGTACCAGCCGTTCGTACACCAGCGCGTTGATGGCCTTGGTGAAACTCTCGTCCAGACCATGCGGGTCCTGCGTGGTCGCGTCCCCCTTTGATGCCCAGCGAAATGTTTTGGCGTCTGCCATCGCTGAAAAACTGGTCGCGGAAACAACAATCGAAATGGCAAGTAGGGTGCGGATAGTCATGGAGCCTCCAAAAAAACCAATCAAGCGAGTCTAGACATTGTCGGCGTGGTTCGCCAGCCTCGGCGCGCCGGTGACCGAAATATTAGCCGATTAACGCGCAAGTTGGTATTAAATTGGTATTATTGTCAGCGGCGCTGTTGGTGATGAACAAGACGGCGCGCAACCCGGATTTCTTTCCCGAATGCCAACCATTTGGTCCCTCACGACAACTGCCTGGAAAACAAGATGGCAAGCCAATATGGCGACCTTTAAACCGTTCAAGTTTGATGCCCGCGACAGTTCGCCGTTATATGTGCAACTGGCGAGAAAGTTGGGCCACGCCATTCGTGACGGCCAATATCAGGTTGATGAAGCGCTGCCTTCGGAGCGGCTGTTGTCGGAATCGCTGGGTGTGTCACGCGTGACTGCGCGCAAGGCGATTGATCAATTGGTCGAGCAGGGATTGGTGGTGCGCCGGCAGGGTTCGGGCAACTATATTGCGCCGCGTTTTGAGCAGCCTCTCACACGTCTGTCGAGTTTCTCCGAAGAGTTGTCGCGACGCGGTTACCATCCAACGTCGCAATGGCTCAAACGCGCGGTCACCCCGGCAACAACCGAAGAGCAGATCAGTCTGGGGCTTACCTCGTCCGCACGTGTGGCGCGGCTTGAGCGCCTCCGGCTTGCCGATGACGTGGTGATGGCCTATGAAGTCAGCGTGCTGCCGGCAAGCATTGTTGCCAAACCGGCTGAAATTGAAAATTCACTTTATAAATATCTCGAAGGTATACGGCAGGTTCCGGTACGGGCGCGGCAACAGATTCGCGCCCTGAATGCACATGGCAAGCTCGCCGAGCGTCTGGGAATTGCCGATGGAACAGCACTATTGTTCATCACCCGGCTCGGGTTTCTTGCGTCCGGTCAGCCGGTCGAATTGACCCACTCGTATTGTCGCAACGACTACTACGATTTTGTCACCGAGATGAAACGTGAATGATGTGAGTCGCGCGGTGATCAAGGGCAATATCCTGACCCCGCTTGGGTTTGTCGCGGGGAGGCTCGAGGTGCTGGATGGTCGGGTGGCGGCAATTCAGGGCGACGTCATTGATGTACACGCCGTGCGCGACACCGGCGGTCCAATCATCCTGCCGGGGTTTATTGATACACACGTTCATGGCGGTGCCGGGCGCGACATCATGGAAGGTGGCGACGCGGTCGCCGCCATTGCCACCATTCACGCGCGCCACGGCACCACGGCAATGCTCGCCACCACCATGACGGCACCCGCGGCGGATCTGGATATTGCATTTGCCGCGCTGGCTGGCGCATGCCGGACACGCAAGGCCAATGCGGCGCGGGTGCTGGGTGTTCACCTTGAAGGCCCTTTCATCAATCAAAACATGCTGGGTGCACAACCCGACTTTGTGCGACCGTTGCAACTTGATGAATTGGCGAAACTGAACGCGGTGGCGCCGATCTGGCTGATTACGCTGGCGCCTGAAGTACCCGGCAATATGGCGTTTATCGCGTCGCTGGTCAGCGCCGGCTATACGATTCAGTTGGGCCACACCGCCGGCAGTTATGACGAAGGCATCGACGCGTTGGCACTTGGGGCGAAAGGCTTCACCCATTTGTTTAACGCCATGACCGCTATGCACCATCGCAAGCCGGGTATGGTCGGGGCGGCGTTGGCGCACGCCGAATACGCCGAAATTATTCCCGACCTGTTGCATGTGCACCCGGGCGCAATGCGTGTGGCAATGCGCGCGATACCAAAACTTTTTTGTGTCACCGACTCAACGTCCGCCTCGGGCATGCCGGACGGTGAGTATCGCCTCGGCCGTCACACCGTTACCAAGTGCATGGGTGGCGTGCGTTTGGCCGACGGCACATTGGCCGGTTCAAGCCTGACCATGGATCAGGCCTTGCGCAATTTGGTTGATGTGCTTGGTCTCGATTTGGCAGAGGCGTCAAAACGCGTATCGACCCACGCAGCGGATTATTTGGGTGTGCCAGATCGCGGCCGGCTGCAGACCGGCGCGTGGGCGGATCTGGTGGTATTGGATCGTGCATTGCAAATTCAAGATGTTTATGTCGAAGGGACGTCGATTGCCAAGTGAATTGAACGCCGTATCTGATCAAACAGCCACGATGATGTTGAATGAGGCGCGCGAGGCACCCTCGACGGTGGCGCGCCAGCTCGCCGCAGACGAGAGCGAATACCGGGGTTTTGCCGCGGCGCTGCGACAGTCGTCGCCCTCGGCGGTGTTAACCATTGCACGCGGCAGCTCGGACCACGCCGCACACTTCATGGCCTATCTGATCATGGCCCGGCTGGGTAAGCTGGTGACGTCGCTGCCGATGTCGCTGATCACTCTGTACCAATCCAAAATCCAATGCGCGGGATTGTTGTCGATGGCGTTTTCGCAATCGGGACAAAGCCCGGATTTGGTTGCGCCAATGCGTTACTTCACGCAGGGCGGCGCCACCACGGCGGCATTTGTCAACGATGCCAACTCGCCGTTGGCCGAAGCGGCGCAATGGGTTTTCCCGTTGCATGCGGGCGCTGAAAAAAGTGTCGCTGCGACCAAAAGTTTTATTGCGCAATTGGTGGCTGGTGCGCGCGTGACGGCGGCGTGGCAACAAGACGCAACGCTTGCCGCCGCGCTGAATGATTTGCCGGAAGCGTTGACACGTGCGGTCGCGGCGGATTGGTCGGAAGGCGTGGAGACGCTCAAAGATGTCGACCGTTTGTTTGTCATCGGTCGCGGCACCGGCCTGGCGGTGGCAATGGAGGCGGCGCTGAAATTCAAGGAGACCTGTGCCATACAAGCAGAGGCCTTCTCCGGTGCAGAGGTAAAACACGGACCAATGGCATTGATTGATGAAGGTTACGCGTTGTTGGTGTTTGCGCCCCGCGGACCCGCGCAGGCGGGATTGGTTGCGTTCGCGGGTGAAATGCGTGCACGCGGCGCGCGTGTGTTACTTGCTGCGCCAGCCGATATCAAGGGCGCAAACTTGCCATTGATGACCACCGGTGCGGTTGATCTTGATCCGATTGCGACCATACAAAGTTTTTATCCGATGGTCGAAGCACTTGCGCGTGCGCGCGGATTTGATCCCGATAGGCCGAAATTTCTGGCCAAAGTCACAAAGACAAATTAACTTCCAGGTTGGGGCAACGCCTTGGCAAACCATTCGGTGACAACTTCGGTGCGGGTGATGGCGGGGACTGATCCATCTAGGATTGCTACGACAAAAAAAGCAACAAAAAAGCCGCAGGATTGCGCCAGCGGCTTTTTGCATTGGCCGATACTGTGGCGATTAAATTTTTGAATGCATGATAAAAACCAGACTAATTTCCAATGTTTTCCGCATCAAAACTTATATCGCAACACGAGATAGTATTGGCGCCCACTGACGTCAAGTTTTTGTTGCTCGGCTTCACTGTAGCGATACTGCGCGCGCGTTGGATTGAGCAGATTGGTTGCGTCAAACGCGATACGCAGGTCTTTGGTAATGCTGTAGTTGATCGAAACCGCGACGTTTGATACTGGTGCAGCCCACGTCAGCGCAGTCGGCTGAACAACGCCCAAGATCGTGCTGGTCGATTGGCTGTTTGCCGTCGGTGCCGGCGCGGTGCTGCTTGCAACGTACTCGCCACGATAGTTGTAAACCAGCCGTGCGCTGAAGTCATCGTTCTCAAAGTAGACGCCCAAATTTGCGGCTTTTTCTGACGCACCAACCATCGGACGACCATCATCCACTTTGGTTTTTGCGCGGCTCATGTTAGCCGTGACGCCAAAGCCCATTCCAATCGGCCGTTCAAAAATAACCTCAACGCCATCAATTTTTGCACCTTGTTGCGACGAAGAGTTGATGAAGAATGGCTTGGTGACGTTATCAATCGGGTCGACCAAATCAATCGTTTGATTTTGGTTGATTGCGCCGGTTTTGACGTAGCCGCTGATTTTTGAGCTGAATACGTTTACCGATGCCACAGAACGACGGGCGAAGTACCACGCCAGCGATACATCAAGGTTGTTTGCATACAACGGCTTCAGGTTTGGATTCGGCCCGGTGACGTTACAGCCGGTTGCGTTACAGGTTGGGGTGCCGAAACCCGCCCCCAGCACGTTGTAGTTCTGTCTGCCGATGGTTTTGCTGGCACCAAAACGACCGATGATGTCTTTGGCAAACTCGTAACGTAAATTGAGGCTCGGCAAGACATCGTTAAAAACGCGCTCTGTCGGCGTCTTGTAATAAATCGTCCCTTGCAAAGGATTAAACGCAACCCCGTCGTAGAAGGTGCTGCCGTCGCCTGCGGTGTTAATCGCATTCGAAATCGCCACACAAGGTGTCGCGGTTGCGCCGGGTGCGATACGCGGGCACAAGCCAACGCGGATTGGGGTGACAATTTCTGCGTTGACCTGTGTCTTCACAAAACGCAAACCAACATTTCCCGACCATTTGTCCCCTTCAAGGTTTTGCATCAGGTAGGTCGCGGTTTGGCGTTCACGCATGTCGATTTCACCTGCGACGCGGCGTTCGTATTCCGCCGTTGTTGGTTTGAACTGGGAGGCGATAAATGCCCGCAAAGCCTCGGGTGTCAGATAGAAACCTGTGTTGTCCCAGTTGTTTCCGTTCAATCCGTTGCCGAAATCGGACGGGTAGGTGGCATATCCTGTCCCGGGCGGTGTTGGCAATGCGGCGTTGCGCCGGGTTGGTGCCCAACGGGTCAGGTCGCGGTCGTGATCCGCAAAACGAAAGCCGGCTTCGAGGGTGGTAAAGACACTTTTCTGGATGCTGTAGGTTGCGTCAAACGCGTAGCTGGTTTCGGTATCAACTGTTTTGACGCTGGATGCGCCGAGACTGACCAAACGATAGCCGCTGCCATCCGGGTTCAGCCCCGGCTGATTGGTTCCTGCGCCAAAATAGCGTACGTCAGGCGCCTGATCAACGCCGTTCAATCGATACGAAACACCAGTGCCGTAGCGGGCGAACGTCGCGCCCTGGTCAAGCAGTGTTTGACCTTCGCCCTTGGTCGTGCTGAACAGTGCCTTGACGACCAGGTCGTCGTTGAAACGATACTTCAAATCGACATCGGTAAATGCGCTCGTGGATTTTGCGCCATCGCGATAAAAGCCTTCGGAATTTCCAATGTACTGTGGTGTTGTTCCGGCCGGGAAAACGATGTCGGCGCTTTGCAGCACGCGCAGCGGGAAACCGTAGTTGCTAACGGTATTGACGATCACCGGGTTGCGGATTTGCGCAAATACCTGCGCACCATTCGAGCTGTTGGCGGTGGCGCCGCCCAGAGGGTCGCCGCGACCCAGCAGCATGCTGTACATGGCGCCGGCGGTGAGGCGGCCGTAATTGTTGGCATTCATCTCCGAGGAAAACGACGTCAGCGTGATATCGAGGTCTTTCATCGGGCGGATTTGTGCCGCAAACATGCCGCCTTTGCGGTCGCGAACACTTTCGACAAACTCCGAGCTCAGACTCCCCGGCATGCGCACGCCATCCAAATCCGCCGCACGCAAGCCTGTGCCAGCCAGTGACGCATCGGTTATGCCGCGCATCGTGGCAATATTGATAACATCCCAGCCGCTACTCACGCCGTAAGCCAGGCGGGACACAGAATCGCGTCGCATAAAGCGCTTTTCGGCGAACACTTGGCCAATCAGACCAAAGGTATTGGTGTCGTTCTTCCAATTCAGGCTGGCATTGAGGTTGTGTGAAAATTTTCCCGGCAAATCCGAGTAAACACCGCCGGCACTGACAATACCGCCGAATCCCTTGCGTTCATCAAGCGGCTTTCGCGTTGTGACGTTGATCGTGCCTGCCAATCCGCCGTCAACCAGATTGGCTTGTGACGTCTTATAAACCTGCGCCTGATTCAACACGGATGATGGCATCAGGCTCAGGCTGGTACTGCGGCTGCTCGAGCCCTGATCGGCCACATACCAGTCGCCACCGCTGACGGTGTGTCCGTTGAAGAGGATCAAACTCATGTCGGGGTTGGTGCCACGAATTGACACCTTTTCGGCCTCATCATAATCGGTCCGAACCGCCACACCGGCGAGCCTTTGTAACGAATCGGCCAAGTTCTTATCAGGCATTTTGCCGACATCTTCAGCCGTGATCACTTCAACGTTCGCGCTTGAATCGCGTTTGACGTCAAGTGATTTTTCCAGCGAGGCACGAATACCGGTGACAACAATCGCTTCAGGATCAGTTTTTTTCGCGGCAGCGGCTTTCTTTTCGTCCTCTGCCTTTTTGGCATCGGCGGCAGATTGGGTGGTTGGCGCAGCCGTTGGCGTTTGGGCGACTAGGATCGCCGGTGTGCTCAGCCCAAGAATGGCGAGCGAGACCGCAGCCGCAACTGGTTTTTTGTGAAATTCCATGATCTACCTCCTGAGGGTGTATTTTTGGTTGTTGATCAAACGCTGAAGTTTCGTCACCGATCATTGCCGACCTTTGTTTTGAAGGCCTTGTTATTTCGCAAAGATAATACCACTTTACTACCATTTTGCAATGGCGTTTGAAATCAATTCGGCAGGCAAGTCTGCAGGTCGTTGTACGACGGCGTCGCAGGTATTTTTGATTGCAGGACTGGCGGCGTTTGTGCGCAATACGTCTCTTGGCACAGAGCGCTGAACGGAATTCGGTCCGGCACCACGAAGTGCGTCAAGCGGAAGAGCGCGGTTCATTTGTTGTGCCGGCCGGCTATCGGGTTTCGACGATCGCGGCGCATGTCGTCGCGCCGGTCAAGAATCAGTTCCACTTGTGAATACTGGGTATCGACAAAAAAGATCGTCCTGGCAATACCCGCCGATGCACGCTCGATCATCTGATTGTCAACGTATTGCCATTGCCTGCCGTCGAAACCAATCAGGCGGTATTGTCCACGCGGGATGTCGGGATGAAACCATTCATTGCGACCGGCTGAAATGCCGGATGTTGACGGCTGACGAAACAGCACAATCGATGGCTTGCGCCAGCCGGCTGGAAATTTCGGCGATTCGACATTGCCGTTGTAAAACGCGGTCAGTTGTTGTGGATAAACATCGAGTACCCCGCGGCTAAACCAGAGCGCGTGACCGCCGGAGCCGGTCTTGCGGGTGAGTTCAATTGATTGACGCAATTCGTCCCATGTTGCGTCTTTGCCTTCGCCGACCACCCGAATGCCCGCCAGCATCTCTTTCTGGCGGTCGCCGCCAAGCGTGCGCATGTGTTCGACCTGCTCGCGCCAGGTTTTTTCGAATGCCGGGTAACTGAAGCGGTATACCTGCGGAATAAATTCATCCCAACGTGGTGTGATTTTTTGCGCGGCCGGCGAAACATTGGTCAATCGATCGTTCGCATTCCACGCCGCCCATTTTGGCCATTCGAGTAGATAGTATTGCCACGACCACGGGTACACCGCCGGGCTGAGCGAAATGATCAACCCAGGGCGTTTGGCGCGAACTTCCTGCACAAACAAGCGTGCGTATTCGTTAACCTTGTCGGCACGCCAGCGCATCCACGCCGGGTTCTTGTGATCGCTCGGTGGCAATGCGCCGTTATGCTCGGACGCATAGATTTTTTTGGTGTAATCGTCGTAGCCCATGTTGATATACGGCCAGACGATCCTGTCATCGAGCTGAATACCGTCGAGATCGTATTTGTCGACCGCCTCGAGAACGATATCGAGCAGCAGTTTGCGCGCCTCGGGATGCAGCGGATTCATCCAGACAAAGCCGTTGGGCGCGACTTCGTTGCCATGAATGTCGCGCGACAAAATTTCCGGCTTCATGCGACGCAAATGCGGCATGCTGGTTTTATGCGCGGCCATAAAGCCGTATTCAAACCACGCCACGGTAATCAAGCCATTGCGATGCGCCTGAAGCAGCGTTTCTTGCAGCAAATCTCGTGGTGGGCGGTTGCGTTGTTCCGTGCTGTCGGACGGGTCCTGTGGGAATGCGTTTGGTCGTTGCGGAACACCAATGAAGGTGTTGAGGGCGTCGGACGGGAATTGGGTATAGCCGTTTTTCCAAACTTCGACGTAAACGGTATTCAAGCCTATTTCGCGCAGTCGGCGCATGGTGGTAACGGTGTCCGACGGTGTGGCGATGGCCGTGTTGGCGGTGGTGGTGATCCAGGTGCCGCGTACTTCGCGCGGCGCGCGCTCGGTCGATTGCCGTGCGGGGTCCGACAAGCCGGCACAAGCGGCAAGCGTGGAGATCAACAGCGTTGTTGCAACGACGCGCATTTGGTGCCGGCTGATGGACGGCTTTCGGCTTTGCAGCATGATCCGTTCGCCTAAAACAGGTTCCGGCTGGTATTCTATTGGTATTTAGCCGGGCCGTTTTGCCAAATTCGTTTCGCGGCGACATCAATGCAAACAACGTGGAAAACGAATAACAAACACGCCGATTGGCGGGCATCCTCGGACATTTTTGCCTGAAAGTGCCCGCCAATAAACGCGATTACTTTTAAAAACCACCCTTCAAGACGATCGACATGATGCTCAAAACCGAGTCTGCCAATAACGCCCACGACAAACTAGACGAGTATCCGGTCGTCGAATTGGTCAACGCGTTTGTCGACGATCAACTCAACGCGGTTCAGGCGGTGCGTGCCGCCAATACCGAAATTGCCGCTGCCGTCGAAGCCGCCGTGCCGCGAATTCGCGCAGGCGGCAGGCTGATCTATGTCGGCGCCGGGACATCCGGCCGTTTGGGATTGCTCGACAGTGTCGAGCTCTACCCGACATTTTCATGGCCGCATGATCGTGCGATTGCGTTGCTGGCCGGTGGCAAGGGCGCCATCTATCAGGCGATTGAAGGTGCCGAAGACAGTCGTGAACATGGCGCAGCTGATATTGCCGCCGCAAATGTCGCTGCCAACGACGTGGTGATGGTATTGGCGGCATCCGGCACAACGCCCTATGCTTTGGGTGCGATGGCGGCTGCGCGACAGCGGGGCGC
>JANOEV010000185.1:0-2779 GCA_031413695.1 Burkholderiales bacterium | reverse complement strand
TTCGCCCCGACCACCGGCTCGGGACGCGCCGGTCTAGATTCTGACGCCGCCGGCATTTTCATCGCCATTTCATCAACCGGCTTGTTGACCAGTTCATATGACGGTTTGGTCAAATCGAGCTTTTCGGAATCGTGACGCAGACGCTCGATTTCGTAGTTGGGTGTTTCGATGTGAACGTTCGGAATCAGCAACACGTTCACTTTGAAGCGCACCTCAATCTTGTGAATGTCCTGACGCTTTTCGTTGAGCAGGAACGTCGCAACGTCGACCGGCACTTGAACGTGCACCGCCGCTGTGCTTTCCTTCATCGCCTCTTCCTGCAGGATGCGCAGGACGTGTAATGCCGACGACGCGGTGTCGCGGATATGGCCGAGGCCATGGCAACGCGGACAGGGGATGTAGCTCGACTCGGACAACGCCGGCTGCAGGCGCTGGCGTGACAGCTCCATCAGCCCGAATCGGGAAATTTTTCCGGTCTGGACGCGTGCGCGATCGTGTTTGAGCGCGTCGCGCAGACGGTTTTCAACATCGCGCTGATTCTTGGTCGACTCCATGTCGATGAAGTCGATGACCACCAGGCCGCCGAGATCGCGCAGCCGCAATTGACGTGCAATCTCATCCGCCGCTTCGCAGTTGGTGCGGAAGGCGGTTTCTTCAATGTCGTGGCCCTTGGTGGCGCGTGCCGAATTGACGTCGACCGAAACCAGTGCCTCGGTATGGTCGATGATGATCGCGCCGCCGGAGGGCAGGGTCACATCGCGGCGATAGGCGGTTTCAATCTGGTGCTCGATCTGGAAGCGTGAGAACAACGGCACGTCGTCCTTGTACAACTTGACCTTGTGCACATTGGCCGGCATGACAGTCGACATGAACGATTGTGCCTGTTCAAAAATCTCCTGCGTATCAACCAGGATTTCGCCGATATCGGGCTGGAACAGGTCGCGAATGGCGCGAACCACCAGGCTGGATTCAAGATAGATCAATTCCGGACCTTTGACGTCACGGCCGGCGCCTTCAATCGCCTCCCAAAGTTGCAGCAGGTAGTTCAGATCCCACTTCAATTCGTCGGCACCACGACCGATACCCGCAGTCCGGGCAATGACCGACATGCCTTCGGGTACATCGAGCTGATCGAGTGTTTCGCGCAGCTCGGCGCGGTCTTCACCTTCCACACGACGCGATACACCGCCGCCACGTGGATTGTTTGGCATCAGAACGAGGTAGCGTCCGGCGAGTGACACGTAGGTGGTGAGTGCCGCACCTTTGTTGCCGCGTTCGTCTTTTTCGACCTGAACCAACAACTCCTGGCCGACTTTAAGGTTTTGCGCAAGGCGGGCGCGGGTGCCGTCGCCGTCTTCGCCCTGCACATATTCGCGGATCAGTTCCTTGAACGGCAGAAACCCGTGGCGCTCGGCGCCATAATCGACAAATACGGCTTCAAGGGATGGTTCGACACGCGTGACGCGTGCTTTGTAGATGTTCGATTTTTTTTGTTCTTGTCCGGCGTGTTCAATATCGAGGTCGACGAGTTTTTGTCCGTCGACAATGGCAACACGAAGCTCTTCGGCTTGCGTGGCGTTAAATAACATTCTTTTCATTTTGTGTCCTTCGTGCACGCTCAACTGAAGTGGTCGAGGTGGTGGCGGAAGGAAACGGAAGCCTGCGGGCGCAGCAAAAAAACTGCGCGGGCCGCGGGTGCCGATTGGAACCGGCCTGCAGGTTGATGTTCAACCGGATCAATCATCACACTGTCAAAGCTGTGCACGATTGACGATCTGCCCAAGCCTCAGTACCGGTTGGTACCAGTTTCAAGCCGCAACATCACGACGTGAACGTGCCTACAGGGTCGCTGGCTGCGCATGCAAACTTGCACGCGAAAAGCCGGAACAAGGGGTTGGCGGTTATCACCAAACACAACACCAATATTCGGGTGACTCTGGAGACTGTGGCGCTGCTTCGCATTGTTTTTCGGTGTCGCAAATTGCACGACGTTGTCAAACATAAACGGCAAAGCAAGGGTTAAATCAACAAGCAGGGTTCCAAGCGGCTGGTCTGTCATGTTGCGTATTGCACGCCTTATGCATGACATAAGCGGCAAACCCGGCACCACGGCAAATCAGTCAAAAATCCGTTTCATTCACGCCGCCTTCATTGACCGTCTGCAAATCTTTGGATTCACAGCCCGACTGGCGCGCGTTGTTGTATTACATTTCGTTTACTATCGCTACTTACCAAGCGAGCTTGCGGTGAGCGAAAACGACCGTCGTTTTCCGTGTCATTGCGGCGAATCGATCACGCTGGCCGTGGATTTAAGAAACGGCGCGGGTGATCAAAACATCAAATTCGGGGCAAAGCGCGGTGAAATCGCAACAAGACTTTTGGATAACGGCAGCCGCGGACAGAAAATCTGGCAACGCTCGCTACGGTGAAATCAAAAGACCTGCTTTATAAATCAACGAGATAGCAGTATAGCCGAAATGCCACGCCAGTCCAACCCAGCTAAAAACCCCCGCCCTTCCGGCACCGATTACCCGGGCGGCAATGTCCCGATTGCAGCGATCGCGGCACCGGGCCCCCGCGTCAGCGTTGAACAGGTCACCATCGACGAAGGGCACGAGGGTCAGCGCATCGACAATTTTTTATTGGGCAGGCTGAAGGGTATTCCCAAGAGCCATATCTATCGCATCCTGCGTTCAGGCGAAGTGCGCGTCAACAAAGGGCGCATTGACCAGACCTACCGCTTGGTCTCAGGTGACGTTGTTCGCATCCCGCCGCTGCG
>JANOEV010000184.1:0-2139 GCA_031413695.1 Burkholderiales bacterium | reverse complement strand
GCTGGGCAAATCTGACGCAAAAATTGGGCAAAAAAATTCAGCTGGTCGGCGATGATTTATTTGTGACCAATACCAAAATATTGCGCGAGGGCATTCAAAAGGGAATCGCCAATTCGATCCTGATCAAGGTCAATCAGATTGGTACCCTGTCTGAAACATTTGCCGCAATTGAAATGGCCAAGCGCGCCAACTATACCGCCGTCATTTCGCACCGCTCGGGTGAGACTGAAGACACCACCATTGCCGATATTGCCGTGGCAACCAACGCGCTGCAAATCAAGACCGGCTCCGCCTCGCGATCGGACCGCATGGCCAAATACAATCAATTGTTGCGTATCGAAGAAGAGCTCGGTGATGCCGCCAGTTATCCGGGCAAGTCGGCGTATTACAACCTGCGATAGTCCATGAGGATGCCGAACCAGACCTCATGAAGTACCTTCCGCACACACTGATCGTACTCATCGTCGCCATCCAGTATCCATTGTGGATCGGCAAAGGGAGCTGGTTGCGGGTGTGGGAAGTCAACAAACAACTGACGCAGCAAAAGGAAAAAAACATCAAACTCGCCCAGCGCAACGCCGGGTTGGATGCCGATGTGCGTGACCTGAAAGAAGGTCTGGTTGCCGTTGAAGAGCGTGCCCGCGTTGAACTGGGCATGATCAAAGCCAACGAAACGTTTTATCAAGTCATTGATAGCGCCAAAGACGGCGCAAAAAATGCGACACCGTCAAAAGGCAAACGCGATATCCAGTAAGCAGTTTCAGGCAAAAATGCCTGAAACTGCCCGCCCAATAAGGCGTTTATGAATCTGACCGCCATCAAGAAATATTGTGCATCGTTGCCGCATGCGACCGCCGATGTGAAGTGGGGGGCGGACCATGTGTATTCAGTTGGCGGAAAGATGTTTGCCGTTGCGTTTGTCAGCAAGCTGCGCGGCACATTTGTCGCGTTTAAGGTGGACGACGGGCGTTTTCTTGAATATACCGACCGCACCGGCTTTGTTCCGGCACCGTATCTGGCGCGTGCAAAGTGGGTGCAAATCACCGACATCAAGAGCGTTGACGCGGCCGAAATAAAAGCGCTGATTGCACGTTCCTATCAGCTAGTGGCGCGCAAGCTGACAAAAAAGCAGCAACGCGAAATCGGCATCGCCGATTAGTTTTGTTTGTCGTGATTGGCGTTTGTGTCGCCGCGCCGGTTGTTCAATAACAGGCAACTCAATGCGCTGGCCATCGCGGCAATTGCCCACAGGATAAAAAACCCCAGCGAATAAATCGCCGTGCGCGATGCCTGCGTATGTGCGCCCAGAATGACCAACTCCATCGGATCAACCAGCGTAAAAATTATGCCGATACCAATGCCGGCCGCCACAAATGACGGCCATAAAATTGATAACGTCAGGCGTAACATGATCAGCGCTGCCGGGCGGGGGAAATCTCAAGTTGCGGAACCGGCTTCGAGTCGACCAGAATCTCCTGTTGCAACCGCCATTGTTTCTGCGGGTCCTCGATCAACACGTTCCACTTGCCTGCGCCGAGCACGGGCAGTTTGCCGATATAACCATTTGCGCCTAACGACAGTGGGATGATCTTGTCCTCGCCGCTGCGTGTGGCGTGTACCAGCCCGACACTGATGGCGGCGGGCAACGCCGTTCCATCGGTACGACTCAGCAACACAATGAGGCGGTCATTGACTTGATCAAAGTTCACGGTTGCAGTAACACCAATCTGTCGTGCGACGTCATCGCGGTGCAGCGATTGATTAATCGTTTTGCCCTGCTTGTAATAGTCATCGACCACCAAGCCATCTTGTCCAGACGCGGCCAGGTATAGCGTGACGAACCCCGCCACCACCACAATCGCCGGGCCCGACATCAGCAGCCACGGCCATGGTTCCTGATACCAGGGACGGTTATCGAGCGCATCGGTTTTGATCATGGGACCCTCAAGGTTTGTAGAAAGCGGATTTTTCGTGCAGGCTAAAGTGATCTGGTGCGGCGCGGCCGGCAGCATCAACAGCCGTGATATCGAACTCGATACGACTGAATCCCTTTGGTGCGGCAGCGCCGCTGGCGCGCAATTGGACGGCGATGACACGTGATGTGGCGGGGCCGATTTCGAGTGGCTGGGTGACGCCGAC
>JANOEV010000183.1:0-4785 GCA_031413695.1 Burkholderiales bacterium | reverse complement strand
GGTGTTTATCGAACAATTCCCGACGCCAACCGGCCGCGCCAAATTTGTGCCCGCCGACATCATTCCGGCCAATGAACGCCCGGATGAGGCGTATCCATTTGTGTTGATCACCGGCCGGCAACTCGAACACTGGCACACCGGTTCGATGACACGCCGTGCCACCGTGCTTGATGCGCTCGAGCCGGAAGCGGTGGTCAGCATGAATCCGATGGACATGCGCAAAGTTGGTGTGTCGGCAGGCGAGTGTGTCACGGTTGAATCAAGGCGAGGTGAAGTCGGTATCACCGTTCGCGCGGATGAAGGTACGCCGGTTGGCGCTATTTTTATTCCGTTTGCGTTTTATGAAGCGGCGGCGAACAAGCTGACCAATCCGGCGCTTGATCCGTTTGGCAAAATTGCCGAGCTGAAATATTGTGCGGTGCGCGTTACCAAGGGCGGTGCACCTTTGCCGCTGTCGAGCTACGGTGGCGGGCAATCGTTCGGTGTCGCCACAACCACAACTTAGCAAGTTGGCAGCTAAATATATTCAGGTGCGGCTGATTGCGCCACCCGGTCATGTTTGATTCCTTCCGCGTTTTTGACATCGAGGCAAACGGTGTCAGCATTCACGGCGTCACCGCGGGTGACGGGCCGCCGCTGTTGTTGTTGCACGGTTATCCGCAGTCACATTTGATCTGGCACCGGGTCGCGCCACGCCTGGCCGAGCGATATACCGTGGTGGCCACCGATCTGCGCGGTTATGGCGCGAGCGGTAAGCCGGATAGCGGGGAAGATCACGCAGCTTATTCAAAGCGTGTGATGGCGCGTGATCAGGTTGGCGTGATGCGGGCGTTGGGACACGATACGTTCTACCTTTGCGGGCACGATCGTGGCGGCCGGGTCGCACACCGGCTGGCAATGGATACACCGCAGGCGGTGAAGAAACTCATGACCCTCGATATCGCGCCGACGTTGGCGATGTATGAACAGACCGACATGGCCTTTGCCCGGGCCTATTGGTGGTGGTTCTTTCTGATTCAGCCCAGCCCGTTTCCGGAGGAAATGATCCTCGCCAATCCAGAAGTGTTCCTGCGAAAAAAAATCGGCTGGGGTCACGCCGGGCTGAATGCATTTACGCCGGAAACATATGCCGCCTATTTATCGAATATGCGTGACCCCGCCACGGTCCACGCCATGTGTGAGGACTATCGCGCCGCCGCGGGCATTGATCTTGCGCACGACCGGGCGGACCGCACGGCGGATAACAGGCTTGTGGTACCGCTGCGGGTGTTGTGGGGCGAGTTTGGTGTGGTAAACCGTTGCTTCAAGCCACTGGCCGATTGGGAGAAGGTGGCGACAAACGTTTCGGGACGAACCCTGCCTTGCGGGCACTATCTGCCGGAGGAGTCTCCCGATGAATTGTTGGCGGAGATGCTGGCATTTTTTGCCGACGAATGAGATTGCGATGGTGGCGACAGTTGCGGTGACAATATTGGCAACGACGGAATGAATTTCCGCTAGTATCTTGACGATGACACCCCCAAACAAATGGCCTTGGGGCCTCACCGGCACTGAAGCCCGCAAAACCCATCCCGAATTTGTGGCGCGCATCGAGGCTGAGGCAATGAAAAATCAAACCCATCCCCTTGACCGGCAGGCGCTGGTTTCACTGCGGGACGTGACCAAAGACAATCTGCGTGCGATCTCGTTTCTGGATGTCGCGCCGGGTCAGGAGGGGCTGGTCGCACCAAATGCATTTTCGATTGCACAGGCGCATTTTCATCCAGAGGCGTGGTTTCGCGCCATTTATGCCGATGAAACGCCGGTGGGTTTTGTCATGCTCGAAGATTGGTCACAAGTCGCCGACGGACAGCCTGCCTTACATCAGGGTGACAAAAGTGTCGCATTGTGGCGGTTTATGATCGACGCGCGCTATCAGCAATTTGGCTTTGGCACGCAGACAATTCTATTGTTGATCGCATACGCAAAAAGCCGCCCTGGTGTGACCACCATGCTGCTTTCATTTGTGCCAAAGGCAAATAATCCGGAAGGGTTTTATCAGCGTTTTGGTTTTGCCAGAACCGGCGAGGTGGATGACGGCGAGGTCATCATGTCGCTCAAGCTGGTGTAGCATCAGCATTGTTCCGGCGAACGTCATTCGGGCCGATTGAATCCAGGGGAAGCAATGAAACGCTCCATTTGCGCACCGATTGCCGGCAGCTTGTTGGTGTTTTTGGCGGGCTGCGCGGCTGAGCGGGCGTCACAGTCGGTTTCGATTCTGGGTGAATCCCCCCGCACACAAATCCGGCAACCAATTGTGGATAACGAAATAACCGGAACCTGGTCGATCAAGAATGCCGAGATGGCGGGCAAACCGATGGTGATGGCACCCGATCTTGAATTGCGCATCCAGGGAGACCGTTACGGTGTTGGCATTCCCAGCGGATACGCCGACCGCGGTCGCATTGAATTGTTTGGCGACGAGCTGGCCGGGCAGGCGCGTCGTATGGACGTGATCGGCGAGGTCGGCCCGAACAAAGGCAAACGCTTTCCTGCCTTATACCGACTGGTGGGTCGCGAACTCGAAATTGTTTATGATTTGTCGGGTGCAAACCGGCCGGTCGATTTTGTCAGCCGCGAGGGGTCACAGTTGTTTCGCGTGACCTACCGAAAAAAACCGTAAAGTCGCCGATTGGCGTGCCGATTCAGCAATAAATGCCTGTAAACCCGCTCCAGTAAACGACTTTAACAATTAATACTTTGCCAACACGGAGATTGCCATGAGTATCAGCACCGAACAACTTGCCGAGTTGCTTGCCGGGATTGCGCGTTCGCAGCAGGCCATCATCGATGCGATCGAAAGTGAAACCGGCGGCTGGCGCAGCACCCATTTGCTGCCCAAACTCAATACGGCGGCAAACATGCGCATCGCCCAGGTACGGCTGCTCGATCTGCCGTCACGGATTTTGTTGCGATCACAAAGTCGGGTACCAATGGACGCAGATACCATTGCGCGCGATCTGGCGTTGGCATTTGGCGCGCCGGACGACGCGCCAAGAGTGCCGGTCGCACCTTCCAAGGCAGCCACGAGTGTGCCCCCGGCCGCGGCAGTTGCGGTGGCCGCAACTGCTGCAGCGGTGGTCGCGGCAGCGCCAGCCGCACCCGGCGCGCCGGGCAGCGATGAAGAACTGAATTTTTTCGACAATTAAATCTTTTGCAACGCGCAAAAGTCCTTTGCAGGCAGTCGGCTGTATCCGGGGCCATTTGCATCGCCAGATGCCGCACCCGCTAATGCGCGCATAATTGCCGCTGTTGGTTGCATCACCTCTAGGCCTGTGCGCGCACATTCCGTGCGTCGTTTATCCTGCGGCACCTCAGTGGCGTCCAACCGGCATTTGCCGGGTGAAAGCGCCTGCCCGCTACGTCGCACCAAATAACCCGAATAAATTCCGTCCCCGCCATGTCCGCACATTCTCATTCCCCGCCGCCAAGCCATCCCGAAGCCAAGGCCGCACCGCCCGGCAACGAATGGCAAACAGTGCGCTCGCTGTTGCCCTACCTGTGGGACTTTCGCTGGCGTGTGGCGCTCGCGATCACCTTTTTGGTCACTGCAAAAGTCGCCAACATCGGCGTGCCGTTGCTGATGAAGGAAATTGTCGACGCGCTTGATAAAGACAAGGCGGTATTGGTCGTGCCATTTGCATTGCTGGCGGCCTACGGGCTGTTGCGCCTGTCAACGACGTTTTTCGGCGAACTGCGCGATATTGTTTTTGTGAAAGTCACACAGCGGGCAATGCGCAAGGTCGCGTTGAATGTGTTCCGCCATCTGCACGCCTTGTCGTTGCGCTTTCACCTCGACCGACAAACCGGCGGCGTTACACGCGACATCGAGCGCGGCACACGCGGCATTTCGACATTGTTGTCGTTTGCGTTGTTTTCGGTGCTGCCGATCATTCTCGAAATCACCATGGTCACCGTGTTGCTCGGCACCAAATTTGACTGGACCTTTGTCGCGATCACATTGGCGGCAATTTTCCTCTACATTGTATTCACGATATCAATCACCGAATGGCGCACCCATCATCGCCGGCAGATGAATGAAATGGATTCCAGGGCTAGCACCCGCGCGATCGATTCGTTGCTCAACTATGAAACCGTCAAGTATTTTGGCAATGAGGAATTTGAAGCCGGACGTTATGACAAGAACTTGCAAAAATTTGAAGCCGCCGCCACCAAAAGTGAAACGTCGCTCGGCTTCCTCAACGCCGCGCAGAGTTTTGTGATCGCCTCGGCGGTCACGTTGCTGATGTGGCGCGCATCGGAAGGCATTGTCAACAAGTCGCTGTCGATCGGTGATCTGGTGATGGTGAACGTGTTGTTGATCCAGCTATATATCCCGCTGAACTTTCTGGGCGTGATGTATCGTGAAATCAAACAGGCGCTGATCGACGTGGAAAAAATGTTCCGCCTGCTCGGGGAGAATCAGGAAATCGCCGACAAACCCGGCGCCAAGCCGCTGACGATAGGCGGCGCGGCAGTTCGATTTGAGAACGTCAATTTTGGCTACGACCCAAAGCGGCAGATATTGTTTGATGTATCCTTCGACGTGCCGGCGGGAAAAACGGTTGCCGTGGTCGGGTCATCCGGTGCGGGTAAATCTACTTTGTCGCGTTTGATGTTTCGTTTTTATGACGTTGGTTTCGCCGGTGACAAATCGTTTGAGGGTGTGCAGGTCCGCCGTGACCGCTTCGACCTGGAGAATAAATTGCTCGCAACTCGCGGCAGAACCGCCTAAAGCGATCACCG
>JANOEV010000182.1:0-3054 GCA_031413695.1 Burkholderiales bacterium | reverse complement strand
CCGGAAGAACGGTTGGCCGACTGTACCATGGCGCCGCGTGATGATAAACGGAATCCGCCTGACCTTGCTTCCTGGACAACATCGACATAGGCGTCATTTATTTTTGAAGGTTTTTAGAGACTGTAGCATCGTTGGTGCATTATCCACTCTCGGCGCGGGCGAAGTGCAGGGTATGGATTGTGGTATTTCGATCCGGCGCGCGCTGATCGCGTTCCATGTCCAAGGCGATGCGCTGGCGGACATGCTGGGCAGTTCGGACGCAGTAGACGCTTCGCTGGGCCTTGCGGAAGCGGCGGTTGCTGCGTTCGACGGCGTTGGACGTGGCAGGCAGCAAATCATTGCATCTTTTTTTAACTTGTAGAAACAGAGTGACATCATGAAACGCACCTATCAACCTTCCGTAGCCCGCCGTAAAAAAACCCACGGCTTTCTTGTCCGTATGAAAACCGCCGGTGGCCGCAAGGTGATTAAAGCCCGTCGCGCCAAAGGTCGCGCACGTCTGGCTGTTTAATTCATTCGCACCAACAGCCTGAAGCGCATCATGAGGCTCACCTCTGTCGGGGTGAAACAACTCCTCGCGCGCGGTAAACGCGAAACAGCGGGTCTCGCCGGCACCACATTTTCCAGCCGAACCCTGCTGCGCGCCGATTTGGCCGCCGCCTTGGTCGCGCCGCCGGTCGCTGACGCGCCAGATAAGGTCTCGCGCATCGCGCTATCGGTACCGAAGCGCCTGCTGAAACGCTCGGTCGACCGCAATCGCGCCAAACGTGTTTTGCGGGAATCGTTTCGACTTCATGCCATCCGCGCGGCCGGCGTCGACACCCTGATTACCCTTTCGAATACACCCAAGCCTGCCGCTGCCAGCCGCCGTGCCAGCATGAAGGCGTTGCGCCGGTCGGCTGACGCGATGTTTTGCAAAATTGCCGCCTCCGTTGCCAATAAAGGGCGCGGCTGATGTCGCCGCTTGCGCGCGGCGTCTTGATGTTGATCCGCGCATACCAATATGTGCTGAGTCCGTATTTTGGGACGCAGTGCCGCTTTGCACCAACCTGCTCACACTACGCCGTTGCCGCCGTGCAAAAGCACGGTGCCTTCAAGGGGTGTTACCTGGCGGGCCGACGGCTGTTGCGCTGCCATCCCTGGCATGCCGGCGGCTACGACCCCGTTCCTTAACCGCATAACTTTTAAGTCTGAAACCGCGCACCATGGATACCCAACGCATTATCGCGCTGATCGTTTTTTCCTTCTCCAGCTTGTTGCTTTGGGAGGCCTGGCAAAAGCATAACAAACCGCCGGTCGTACCAAATGCGCCCGCCACCACGCAGGTAGCCGGCAATGTCGCGCCGATGGCCAACCCGGTCGTTGCGCCCGGCGGGGCCAACGCGGTTCCGACAACAACCCTGCCAACCGCGGCGCCGGTCGCCGCGGTCGCGCCGACCGCCGCCGCGCCAGCCGCATCAACACAGCGCGTATCAGTCCGAACCGACATGCTCGATGTTGACTTCGATGCGACCGGCGGCGACATCCGGCAAGCGGTTTTGCGCAAGCACTTTGCGCGCGGCGACAACACCAAGCCGTTTACGCTCATGCAGGAAAAAGCGGGCCATTACTTCATTGCACAATCAGGCCTGCTGGGGCCGGGGCTGCCAAACCACACCAGCAAATGGACGCTGGCCGGCAGCACCAACCAGTTTGATCTGGGCAACAACGAGACCCTTAGTGTGACGTTTACGAATGCCGATACAGCAGGCATCGCAGTGAACAAAGTCTTCACCTTTACCCGCGGCAGCTACGTCGTCAACGTGCGCTACGAGATCAAGAACGACAGCGCTGCCGCGCTGGCACCCAAGGCATATTTCCAATTCCTGCGCGACGCCAATCCACCTGAAGGTGAGAGCACCGGCAGCAACCCGTTTACCGGCATCGCCACCTTTACCGGCCCAGCGATCTATACCGAGGCCAAGAAATTCCAGAAGGTGGCCTTCTCGGATATTGAAAAGAACAAGGCCGATCACGTCAAGGATGCCAGCGACGGCTGGCTGGCGATGGTGCAACATTATTTTGTGTCGGCTTGGTTGCCGCAAGGTGCGGGCGCACGTGAGTTTTTCACCAAACAAGTTAATGAGAAGTTGTTTTCTTCCGGGGTGATTGTGCCGGTCGGCGCCATTGCTGCCAACGCGTCCGCGGTCTTGTCGATGCCGCTATACGTTGGGCCACAGGAGCAGGAAAAACTCAACAATCTGGCGCCCGGCCTGGGGCTGGTGGTCGACTACGGCTGGTTGACGGTATTGGCCTACCCGATGTTTGTGGTGCTGTCGTTTATCAACAACCTGGTCGGCAACTGGGGTTGGACCATCATCATTTTCACGATCTTGCTGAAGCTGGTGTTTTTCCCGCTGAACCAAAAATCCGGCAAGTCGATGGCGCACATGAAGACGCTGATGCCGAAGATGGAGGCGTTGAAGGCGCGTTACGGCGACGACAAGATGAAGCTCAATCAGGCCATGATGGAGTTGTACAAGACTGAGAAGGTTAATCCGCTCGGCGGATGTCTGCCGATCATCATCCAAATCCCGTTCTTCATTTCGCTGTATTGGGTGTTGTTGGGTGCGGTCGAGTTACGCAACACGCCATGGATTTTGTGGATCCACGACCTTTCCACACCCGACCCGCTGTATATCCTGCCGGTCATCATGGGTGTGTCGATGTTTGTGCAAACCAAACTCAACCCGCAGCCGACCGACCCGATCCAAGCCAAGGTCATGACGATTCTGCCGATCGTGTTTTCGATCATGTTCTTTTTCTTCCCGTCGGGGCTGGTGTTGTACTGGACCATGCAGAATATTTTGGGCATTGCCCAGCAGTGGTATATCAATAAAACGTTTATGCCGGCGAACGCAAAACCAGCCAACACCAAGCGATAGCATCGGGCGGGTACAGAAGAAGTGTTTTGTACATAGGGCAGCGCATTGATCGCTGAAATAGCATTGGCATCCGTAGTTCGTATGGTTATAGCATTCAACCAACGGGAAATATTTAAGATAGTAACATTGG
>JANOEV010000181.1:0-7277 GCA_031413695.1 Burkholderiales bacterium | reverse complement strand
GCACTCATCGGTCCGCCCATAAAAACAAAACCGGCGTGGGTATCAAGCGATGTCGGAATCGGGTCGCCACGATCGAGTTGAAACAATTGCGAGGCAATACCGCGCCGATCAAGAAACGTCTGAAAATGTCCCGCCCCTTCGCCGGGCGAAAACCGAAAAATGGCAACTGGTTTTGGTGTCGCCATCAACCCTCCGTTAAAGCCAGTGTTTGTGCGACACGTTCAATTGTATTGCCGGTAATCTTGCGCCGCCATGCACGGGCACCGGGCAGCCCCTTGTGTAAACCGACCAGATGGCGTCGTACATTGTGCGGATGAAAATTGCTGCCTGCGGTCATGTTGCGCGAAATATAGGCTTCCATGATGGCCTCGATTTCCTCACGTTCGCAAAACACATCACCGCCGCTAAAAAATACCCGGTCCCATTGTGACAGCCAATAGGGGTTGTGATATGCCTCGCGTCCGATCATCACGCCGTCAATATGGGCAAGGTGTTCGTGAATTTCAGTTGATGTGTGCACGCCGCCATTCAACACAATCGTCAGCGTGGGGAAATCCCGCTTGAGCTGATAAACGGTTGGGTAACTCAGCGGCGGAATCTCGCGATTCTCTTTCGGGCTGAGCCCCTTCAGGATGGCGTTGCGGGCATGTACGATAAATACATTGCAACCAGCCGCGGCCACGGTGCCGACAAAGTCGCGCACAAAATCATACGACGTGACGGCGTTGATGCCGTTCCGATGCTTGACCGTAATCGGAATCGATGTCACATCGACCATCGCCTTTACGCAGTCGGCAACCAGCGCGGGTTCGGCCATCAGGCACGCGCCGAAGCTGCCTTTTTGCACGCGCTCGGATGGGCAGCCGCAATTGAGGTTGATTTCGTCGTAACCCCAATCTTCGCCCAGCTTGGCGCAGGTCGCCAGATCGGTTGTGTCGCTGCCTCCCAGCTGCAATGCAACCGGGTGCTCTTCAACGTTGAAATCGAGATGGCGCGGACGATCACCGTGGATCAGGGCACCGGTGGTGACCATCTCGGTGTAGAGGCGCGTTTGCTTGGTCAACAGGCGGTGGAAATATCGACAATGCCGGTCTGTCCAGTCCATCATGGGCGCAACCGAAAGGCGCCAAGGATTCACGTCACTTGTTGTCATGTTGACAGTTTACGATAAGACCCGCCGGCGTTCCTGATTCTCGCCAATGTGCAAACCCGCAGGAGGACATCCGGCTTTCGGGCAAAATACAGAATGCCCTCGAATCCGGTTTCGCCAAAATCCATCCGTGATGCCGCCGCCGCTCTCCTGCGCGGTGATTTGGTCGTCATGCCGACTGAAACCGTTTATGGTCTCGCAGCGGATGCGACCAACGATCAGGCGGTCAAAAAAATATTCTCCGCAAAGGGTCGGCCTGAAAACCATCCCCTGATCGTCCATGTTGCGCGCGGCGATGACCTGTCGCGCTGGGTGAAGGTTTTGCCGGCAGATGCCAAAAAACTCATTGATCATTTCTGGCCGGGACCGTTGACCCTGATTCTGAAGAAGTCGGCAAACATCCCTGATGCGGTCACCGGCGGGCAAAACACGGTCGGGCTGCGTTGCCCGGCGCATCCGGTGGCGCAATCCCTGTTGAAGGCGTTCGCAATAGTCGGCAGCGGCATCATCGCCGCGCCGTCGGCCAATAAATTCGGCCACGTCTCGCCGACCTCGGCGCAGCACGTGCGTGATGAGTTCGGCGAGGCGATCGATCCCGATGGTAAAGGCCACATCATGTTGCTCGACGGCGGAACCTGTGAGGTTGGTATTGAATCCACCATCGTCGATTTTTCACGCGGTGCGCCGGTATTGTTGCGACCCGGCGCCATTTCGGCTGAGGCAATTGCCGCCGTCACCGGCGTGATCCCCGTCAGTCGCGAGGCCGACGCCGCCAACGCCACCAACGCAGGCCGCGCAACGCCGCGCGTATCCGGCGATATGGCCTCGCATTACGCACCACGTACACCGCTAAAGCTGCTGTCAGCCGAGGTGGTGTTTGTTGAGGCAGATAAATTGCTTGCGTCGGGCAAACGTGTTGCGGTGCTCGCATTTGTCGCCAAACCGAAAGTCAAGCCCTCGCCGGTCGGCGTGGGGGTGCGCAGCGCCCGGCCGCTGGTCTGGATTCAGGCGCCCAAAATTGCCGCCGACTATGCACGTGACCTGTATGCAAATTTGCGGACGCTCGATGCCGCCGGGACAACGGCAATATTGGTTGAAGCGCCGCCAACCGGATCAACCTGGGATGCGGTCAATGACCGGCTCTCTCGCGCCGCCGTGGGTGCGGGGAACCATTTGCCGGCCGGGAATGCCTAAACGCGAACTGAAATGGGCATCTCGTGACCAAGCAGAACTTCAAGGGCAATAAATTATTCCTCCCCAGCAAACTTTGTGTTGTCTGCGGCCGCACCATGACGTGGCGCAAGTCATGGGAAAAAAACTGGCAAAACGTGAAGTACTGCTCTGAAAAATGCCGGCGTGCCGGTGCGTCTGCACCGGTATCGACAACCGCGCCATGAAAACCTGCCGTCATCTCGTTTTTGTGCTCGGCGATCAACTCGATATCGAGTCGGTTGCATTGGCCGATTTTGACAAGGCAAAAGATGTCGTGTTGATGGCCGAGGTGCGCGGCGAATCAACACACGTATGGTCGTCGAAACCACGTACGGCCTTTTTCTTCGCCGCCATGCGTCATTTTGCGGAAACGCTGCGAAAACGCGGCTTTGTGGTCGACTACCGCGATATCAACAGTCACGGGCTCGATTCGCTGGTGGCGGTGCTTGCGGATGCGGTGGCGCGGTATCGGCCGCATAAAGTGGTGTTGGTCGAGCCGGGCGATTGGCGGGTCGAGCAGGCGCTTGTTGCCTATCGTGACGCGAGCGGCATCGATTTGGTATTTCGCCAGGACAGCCACTTCATGTGTTCGCGCCTGGAATTCGCCGAGTGGGCGCGCGGCTACAAACAAATGCGGCTCGAGTATTTCTACCGGATGATGCGTAAACGCTACGCGGTCATGATGGACGGTGACACGCCGGTACAGGGGCGCTGGAACTTTGACGCGGAAAACCGCGGCGCATTTACCAAGAGTGGTCCGAAAGATGTTCCCGCGCCACATTGGGTGGCGCCGGATGCAATGACTAGACAAGCGATGGCTGATGTTGAAACACACTTTGCCGCCCATCCCGGCACGTTGAATGATTTTGCGTGGCCTGTCACGCGCGATGATGCGTTGCGGTCACTCGAAAAATTTATTGATGAGCGCCTGACGCGTTTTGGTGAATATCAAGATGCAATGTGGACCAACCAACCGTTTTTGTTTCACGCCCATGTGTCGGCGGCGCTAAACGTAAAGCTGATTAATCCCCGCGAGGTGATCGAAGCCGCAATCGTTGCGCTTGAGGATGGTCGTGCGCCGATTGAAGCGGTCGAAGGATTTGTACGGCAGGTGATTGGCTGGCGCGAATTCATACGCGGCGTGTATTGGCTGGACATGCCTGGTATGCGCGAAGCCAACCATTTTCAGCACAAGCGCAAATTGCCGGCATGGTATTGGACGGGCGACACTCACATGAATTGTATGCGCGACACCGTCGGACAGACCTTGAAGTACGGCTACGCGCATCACATCCAACGCCTGATGGTGACGGGCATTTTTGGCCTGATGGCCGAGTTGGCGCCGACTGAAATTGAAGACTGGTATCTCGCCGTTTACGTTGATGCCGTCGAGTGGGTTGAACTGCCCAATGTGGCGGGTATGGCGATTTATGCGAACGGCGGTCGGTTCACGTCCAAGCCTTACATCGCCAGCGGTCAATATATCAAGCGGATGTCGAACTACTGCGCCGGTTGCCGCTATAAGCCGGATGTCAAAACCGGTGCAAACGCCTGTCCGGTTACCACGCTGTATTGGTACTTCCTCGATAAACATGAAAAAATGCTGGTGAGTAATCCACGCACTTCACTCATGGCAAAAAATATCACCAAGATGTCAGCGGAGGATCGCGAAGCGCTTCGTGCGCAGGCGATGATCACGCTGAAGAATCTGGACAAGCTTTGATGAGAGACGCGTTTCAACCGTCATTGCAAGAGGTGGCACGGGTAGCCGCGCGCGAATCTGCGCTGGCAAAAATCGATGCGATCGACCTCGCGCAATATGAGCGGACACGCAACGCATTAAACGGCCGGGTCTCGCGATTGTCTCCTTACCTGACGCATGGCGTGACCGACGTGCCCGAGGTGATCGCGCGGCTTGCCAGTCGTACCAATATCGGCTGGCAGGATAAATTCAGTTTTGAGTTGGGCTGGCGCGAGTATTTTCACCACGTCTGGCGCGTAATCGGAGATGGCATCTGGCAGGCGCAACGGCCACCACCGGCTGCGGAGGTGGTGACATATGCCGGCGTGATGCCTGAGGACGTCGTGACCGCGAGCTCGGGTGTTGCAGTCATTGACGATCAGGTGCGGCAGCTGTATCGAACCGGCTATTTGCACAACCACGCGCGCATGTGGCTGGCGAGTTACCTGGTACACATTCGAAAAGTTGATTGGCGCGTCGGCGCGCAGTGGATGTACGCGTATTTGCTGGACGGCGACCTGGCGTCCAACACACTCTCGTGGCAATGGGTCGCCGGGACCTGGACAGGCAAGCCGTATCTGTTTAATGCCGAGAACGTCGATAGATATGCACCAGAATATTTGCACGATGCGCACGCGGGAACGGCAATCGACTCCACCTACGAGGCGCTGGATGAAATCGCGCGGGCCAAGACGGTGGTGGTGGAGTCGCCGCAGCGGCGGGCGCAGGCGAAACCTGCTCAGCCGCCAATCGAACCGCCGGCGGTTTTTGATGCGGCATGTATTGCGCAACTTGCCGCAGACGTTGGGTTACGCGTGTTTGATGCTTTTCCATCCGCCGCGAATGGTGAACTCTTACATCCGTGGTCGTTGCGTCGAACTTCGCAACCGCCATGCCAGACGGTCGGCATCATCGTGCCCGCTTTTCATGCCCAGCACCCCTGGAGCAGGCTGCGCTGGCAGTTTGCACTCGACGCGATGCGCGAGGCGTGTGATGGCGTTTGGGTGGTCGGTGATGCTCTGCCGCGGGCACTTACAGGATTCAGTGTTGTCCAAACGCTGAATCCGCACTACGCGGCGCTGATTGCGCAGCTAGCCACGGGCGGTGCAGCTACTCAAACACCGCCACGTGCGTTTATTGACCCCGAGCGGTTGCAGCGCTCATTTTCATCCTTCTGGCATCGTGCCAATAAAGAGAAATTTCCCCTATGAATATCGTTATCACCGGTGCTTCCGGCGCCATCGGCGCAGCGCTCTGCCAAATCCTCCACGCGCGTGGCGATTCGTTGTTGTTATGCGGCCGCGATGCGGCAAAGCTTGATTCGCTCAATGCCACAATGGACGGCGCACACGCCACTGTTGTCGCCGACCTTGCCACCGCCGATGGTGTCGCCTTGTTACAAGCCAAAGCCGGCGAGTTTGGCGTCATTGAGGGTTTGGCGCATTGTGTCGGCTCCACCGTCGTGCGTCCGCTTCATCTGACATCAGAAAAAGACTGGCACGAGCAAATTGCGACCAACGCGACGTCGGCGTTTTACGTGCTCAAGTGGTTTGTGGTGCAGGCGACCAAGGCCCAGCAGCCTGCGGTGGCGGTGATGACAAGTTCAGTGGTGGCTGAAGCCGGGTTTGCCAATCACGAAGCGATCGCAGCAGCCAAATGTGCCGTGACCGGGTTGGCGTTAAGTGCCGCGGCAACCTACGCCGATAAAGGTGTGCGGGTGAATGTGGTGGCACCGGGATTGACCCGCTCGACCCTGACCCAGCGATTTATCGCCACACCGGAGGCGGAAGCCCGTTCGGCTGCGTTGATACCGACCAATCGTATCGCCGAGCCGGATGATGTCGCGCATGCATTTGCCTATCTCTTGTCGCCGCATGCAGGACATGTCACCGGACAGGTGATTCGCGTAGATGGTGGACAGGGTGTGTTGCGGCCGTTACCGCGGATGGCAAAAAACTAGCGCGCACAGTATTTCAATGGCAAACAAGACTATAGACGGGCATTTCGAGGTCTTTATGGCTGAAAGTGCTGGCCGTTGCTAGAGTTTGCGCAGCATTTGCACGCTATCCAGCCAGCGATCAAATTTGAACCCCAACGCCGGGAACACCCCGACGGTGGTGAATCCACACGACTCGTGCAGACGAATTGACGCGACGTTGTTACTGTCACCGATCACCGCGATCATGCTGTGAAAGCCACACGCACGGCAGGCATCAATGAGCGCCAGCAGCAGTGCTTTGCCGATGCCGTGTCCCTGCGCTGCGGGTGACACATAGACTGAGTCTTCTACGCTAAAACGGTAACCGACGCGTGCACGATAGCTGCTTGCATATGCGTACCCCGCCGGCATGCCGTCGAGTTCTGCGACCAGATAGGGAAACCCATTGGCGAGAATATCGCGCCGACGCGCCGCAAATTCCCCGGCGCTCGGTGGCGCATATTCCCAAGACGCGGTACCGGTAAGAACGCTTTCCGCATAGATCGGGGCGATGAAGTCAACATCATCGTCACGCGAGGGGCGCACCAGCAAGGTCATGTCGTTTGCGATTTTATTTTGCGGCAGGCGTCGCCAACACCAGCATACCCAATGACGATGGTTCGGCCCCGCCACGGAACACCCGCTGCGTGGCCTTTACGTAGTCGGCGGCTTTCGCCTGTGGAATCGACACAAACGTTTGCGGATTGCGGTCGACCAGCGGAAACCATGACGATTGGATCTGCACCATGATGCGGTGCCCGCGGCGGAAGGTGTGCAACACATCCGGCAGCGCGAATTCAATTTTTTCCACCTTGTTCGGTACCATCGCCGACGGTGTCACAAAGCTCGCGCGAAATTTGGCGCGGAACGGTTCGCCGCGAATCAACTGTTGATAACCCGCCATTTGCTGGCGCGGCACCGGCACGTCGCGCGCCTGTGCCGCGGCGGCCGCGCCGGTTGCCACGCCACCGCCGGCATTTTCGGCGTTGAGTTCAGCCGGATAGACGTCGATCAGCTTGACCACAAAGTCGGCATCAGTGCCCGTGGTCGACACTTTCAGGTCGACGCCAATCGCACCCATCAGGGTGAGATCTTCCTCGAGCACCTCGGTCTTGAACACCAGCACGTCGGGGCGCGTGGCGGCAAATCGCTGGTCCTGCTCGTGGATCACCACATCATGCTCTCCAGCACGGCGC
>JANOEV010000180.1:0-3882 GCA_031413695.1 Burkholderiales bacterium | reverse complement strand
ACAGCGGCTCCGCAACCGGGACCAGTGGTGTCAGTTTGACCACGCCAACGGCAGTGTCGGCAGCGGTGACCCGCGGTGGGTTTTCCGTGACACTGAGTCCGACCTCGTCCAACGCCGGCAGTGCCAATGTCGAGCTGGCGTTTAGTGTCACCAATGCGGGTTGTGCCGCCGTCAATAGCATCGCCATTACCGCGCCGGCAGGCTGGGTTTACGGCAATGACGCCTACTCTTTGGTCAATTTGTCGGCGGTCAACGCCATCGAGACTTGGGCCGCCAGTGGCGCCAATCCGGTTACGTTTACGTCGCCCGATGTTGCCTCGCAAATGCCGGTGGCATTTGACGGGGCGTTTAGTGTTGTTTATTCTGCCACGCCCGCTGCCGCGACATCCAGCGTATTTGTCGTACGTGTCACCGACGCCGCCGGTGCGTTTGTCGACAGCAACCTGACCGTTACCGTGAACGCATTCAAGTCGGGTACGGTGAACAACGCAACCAACCGCATTTGGCGCGAAGAGTTCAAATGAATTTGGCATTTTTCGACGTCGTGATCGGTGGTGCTGGCAGGGACGCGCTTTGGCACCGATTTCGGCCTGAGAGACGCCTGTTTCCAGCGTGTACAATCTGGTCTTGGCAGGGCAGTTACCACAAGGCGTTTTGTGTGTTGTCCGACTCGTCACGGAGGGAAGATTGATTCAGGGATTTTTGTCGAAGTTACCATGGCGTGCACGGGTCAAGGGATATTCCCTTGCATTGACGCTGACCGACAAATCCGTGAGATATGTGCTTGCGTCTGATGCCAGTGAACGCGGTGCAACCATTGCGGCGTGGGGTTACGAAGTGCGCGGCAGTCAAACTCGCGAAGCGTTCACCAAACGAATTAAATCCCTGTTGCCGGCAGCCGAGCGCACCATTGCCATTCTCGAACCGCGCGATTATCAAATATTGCAGTTGGAGTCGCCGAATGTGCCGGCCGATGAACTGGTGGGTGCAGTCCGTTGGCGTGCGATGGAATTTGTCGAGGGCTCGCCGTCAGATTACACGCTGGATGTCTTGTCGGTGCCGGGCGATCCCGGGCGCAGCGAAAACGTCGTTGCCGTGATCGTGCATAACGATGTTGTCCGTTCGCGGATGCTGGAGTGTCAGGGTCTCGGGCACCCATTGTCGGTGATTGATGTCGCCGAAACCTCCCAGCGTAATTTGCTGCACGCTGTGCTGCTTAACGAGCCGGCCGCGCCGCGCGTTGCCGCTTTACTTGTCGCAGAAGCCGAGCGCGCGTTGATGGTGGTCGCGGTCAATGGCGAATTGTCATTTTTTCGACGTTTCGAATTTGATACCGATATATTGGCTGCTGCGGTCGATAGTGTGCAGTCGGCACTGATTGGAACCAATACCGGGGCCGAGGCGTTGGCGCGTTCGTTGACGCAATTGCATCGCAGCCTCGACTTGTGGGATGATCTTTTTCCACAAACGCCGCTGCAAACACTACGGGTTGACGCCGGCAGCATGACGGGTGCCATCGTTGAACTGTTAAAGGTTGAGACGCGCTTGGATACCAGCCCGATTTCGCTTGAGAGTATTTTTAAGACGAACCGATCAACCCTCCCTGCGCCGTGGCTTGACATGGCGTACCTGCCATTATTGGGTGCGCTGTTGCGGCCTTCGACAAAATGATGAAGCGTGAAATGGCCATGACCGGGTTGCGCCAAATCAACCTATACAATCCGGCGTTGATTCCGAAGAGGGAATTGTTTTCAGCACGTTTGATTCTTTGGTGGCTGGTCATTTCAATTCTATTGATGGCTGCGGTCGGACGCTGGGCATTGATTGAAACGCGCAGCATCAGCCGGGAAGTGGCTATTCAAGCGGGACGTCAGGCGACCGAACGGGCCCGGGCTGTCCCGTTGGCAACAGATGGCGAGGCGCTGCCGACACCGCAGCAGGTTGCCGCACTCGAACAGCAATTGCGCGCGCAACAGGAGCTGCTCGAGAAGCGGCGTGCGGCGTTGCGGACATTAAATCTGGGTACCACGGCTGACAACGGCGGACCCAGCGCCATGATGCGCCAGTTCTCGAAGAATGTCCCACCGCAGGTTTGGCTCACCGAAGTACGTGTGGTCGGCGCCCGTATCGATGTGGCTGGCAGGACGCTCGATCCGCTGGCGGTAAATCTGCTGGTTGAGCGGCTGCAGGCCGCCGGGTATTTCGCGGCCAAGCCGCCGCCTGCGGTGCGTCTCGAACGGGTTGACGCACCGCCACCTGCGCGTGTGGTTTCGGTCTTTTCATTCAGTGTCACGGCGGCGTTGTCCTCGGCGTATGCAGACGAAGGGGCGCGCCAATGACGAATATCCTCACGCCATTGACCACCCGGATCGATGCGATGACGCTGCGCGAGCGTTTCTTGCTGTTCATTTGTGTGATCGGCGTGCTGGGTGCGATCACCGACGCGTTGTTTATTTCGCCGTTACTGAAGCAACAAAAGGCATTGGTGACGCTGCTCGACAAAAAATCGTCGCAAATGGACAGTCAGCGAGAAGAGACCGACCTGGAGATGCTCCGGCGCGGCCGTGATCGTGCCAACGAATTGAATATCGATTTACGCAAGGTCCAGCTGGATATTGATGCCGTTGAGCGGGATATCGGCAAGGCATCGGCATCTCCCGCCGGTTCGACGTCGGTATCGGCATCGTTGAAACAAATCCTGCGCCGCTCGGAGCGCGTCAACCTGGTCCGCGTTGTGCAGGCTGGGTCCGAGCCTGGCGCCGCGTTGGCCGCATCGGCGGGCGCCCGCAATGTTCTCGAGATTACCCTGTCCGGATCTTATGCAGATCTGACGGATTATCTTTCGGCATTGGAAAAGGCCCTGCCGCAGGCGCGTTGGAGTACGTTTTGGTTGCGGGCGGAATCTGTTCCGTTGCAATTGACCATCAGAATCATCATGCCGCCGGGTGAGCTATGACGAATCGCTTTGTTTTTCGGCTGGGGACGGCTGCCGTGTTCGCCAGCGCGTTGAGCGTCGCCAATTCACCAGCACAACTGTCGAACGATACCTTGCGTGACGCGGGCAGGGATCCAACAAAGCCGCCGCCTGAATATGCATTGCCGATGCGTGGTGAACAGGCGTTGCCGGATGTGATTGATCCGAAACACCTGGTGATAGTAAATGGTGTGCGTTTTCTGGTTTGGAAAAGCCGGCGGCTGGCGGTAGGCGATTCGATTGATGGTACGCGCCTTGAGCGTATTTCTGAAACAGAAGTCTGGGTGCGAAACGCGGCCGGACTGCGCAAACTCCCCATATTTTCGGGTATTGAAAAACGGCCGCCTGACAGCGGTGTTTCGATAAATTCGTCCGTGCCAAACCGCGCGGATGGCAAGAAGGGAACCACAAAATGACATTCGACATCAGTCGCCCCATCTCCGCGCGGTGCGTAAACCGACGGCTTTGCGCACTTCTTATTGCGTCGGCATTGTTGTCGGCCGGATGCGCCAATCGAACGGTAAAAACCGATCCAGCCTCGGCAATTCGTGCCGAGATGGGGCAGGTTACCGTTGCCAAACCCGCGGTGGTGGTACCACCACAAATCAGCGATGCATTGCAGGCACCGGATGCAGCCGCCAAGACGGCGGATACGCCGGCCGAGCCGCGCTTTGACTTGATCGTCAACAATGCCCTGGCGCGCGAAGTCTTTCTGGCAATGGTGACCGATACCCGCTACAGCATGCTGATGCATCCGGATGTCAGCGGCACGTTGTCCGTGACCTTGCGCGGCGTTTCCGTACGTGAGGCACTTGAAGCGATTCGTGACGTCTACGGCTATGATTTCCGAATTGAAGGCCGGCGTATCACCGTCTTTCCACCAACGCTCCAGACGCGCATTTTTACGG
>JANOEV010000179.1:0-2251 GCA_031413695.1 Burkholderiales bacterium | reverse complement strand
CACCAGCTCGTCAACAACATTGGCGGCGATCAGCGACGCGTTTAGTTTTGCGCCGGTTTCGACCATCAACGAATTGAGCTTGTGCGCGCCGAGCATTTGCATCATCGCGACCAAATCAACCTTGCCCATTTTGCCGGTTTTTGCCCGCCACGCCCTCGGTCTTGATGCGTTGCACGGCAATGCCACGCGCCACCAGTGCGGCGGCACGCGCCTCGTCGCCGGTGGCGGTGACAATCAGCGTATTGCCGCCCTGCAAAATCTTGGCGTTGTCGGACACATCCAGCCGGCTGTCGAGCAACACCCGCAGCGGCTGGCGCTCGCAAGGCACGTCACGTACCGTCAACGCCGGGTCATCGGCCAACACGGTACCAATGCCGGTCAACATGGCGCAGGCATCGCGGCGCATGGCATGCACGTCGCGCCGCGATTCGGGCGAGGTGATCCATTTCGACTGGCTGTTGGAAAGCGCCGTCTTGCCGTCGATACTGGCGGCAAGTTTCATCGTGACGTAAGGTCTTCCCTGTTGCACGCGCATCAAAAACGCCTTGAGCTGGCACTTGACTTCATTTTCCATCAGGCCGATTTCGAGCGTGATCCCGGCGGCGGCAAGATTGGCGTGGCCTTTGCCGTCGACCCCTTCAAACGGATCGTGTATCGCCGACACCACCCGCGCCACACCCGCGGTGATCAGCAAATCGGAACACGCCGGCCCACGCGAGTTTGTGTGCAGGGCACACGGCTCGAGGGTTGAATAAACCGTTGCGCCGGCCGGCGACTCGCTGCAGTTGGCGAGTGCCTCGGCCTCGGCGTGCGGGCGTCCACCGGCACGGGTATAACCTTCGCCGATGATGCGGCTATTCTTGACGATCACACAGCCGACAAACGGATTTGGCGTGGCCACCGCCCTGCCCAGTTCCGCCAGCGCGATGGCACGCGCCATCATGGCGTGATCGGTTGCGTTAAACATCGACCCCGCCCGTCACCACCTGCCGCAACATCAACACACCGGTCACTTGGTGACTTCCTTGATCGCCTGTTTAAATTCCTCGACGTCGGAAAAACTCCGGTACACCGAGGCGTAACGCACGTAGCCAACCTGGTCGAGTTGTTTTAATTCCTGCATCACCATTTCACCAACCTTGCGCGACGGCAATTCACGCCTTGCCTCATTCAGCAAGGCCTGCTCGATACGCTCCACCGCGGCGACAATATCGGCCTCCGGTACGGAACGTTTATGCAGCGCACGGTGCAGACTCAGTTCAATTTTTTTGCGTGAAAAATCCTCTCGCTGGCCGTTCGATTTCACAATCGTCGGCATGCGCAACTCGGCATTTTCATAGGTGGTAAAACGTTTGTGGCATACCGTGCAGCGGCGGCGGCGGCGAACCTGATCGCCCTCGTCGGACACCCGTGAGTCGATCACCTGGGTTTCCTGTGCGCTGCAAAAGGGACACTTCATCTCAGCAACCGAGACTCAAAAATACGCCATGGTTGCAGGTCGACGTCTTAACCTGCATACACCGGGAATCGTTTGGTCAACGCGGCGACTTTTTCGCGCACCGTCGCGGTGGTCGCCTCGTCATTCGGATTGTCGAGCAAATCGGCAATCAGATTGGCCGTCAGTTCGGCCTCGGCTTCTTTAAAACCACGTGTGGTCATGGCCGGTGAGCCGAGCCGGATGCCGGATGTGACAAACGGTTTCTCCGGATCGTGCGGAATGGCATTTTTGTTGACGGTGATATGCGCCAGACCGAGCAACGCCTCGGCTTGTTTGCCGTTGATATTTTTTGACCGCAAATCGACCAGCATCACGTGTGATTCGGTACGGCTCGAGACGATACGAAGCCCGCGTTTGATCAACGTTTTGGCCATCACATCGGCGTTTTTCAGCACCTGCTGCTGATACGTTTTAAACGATGGATCGAGCGCCTCTTTGAACGCAACCGCCTTGGCGGCGATGACGTGCATCAACGGACCACCTTGAATGCCGGGGAAAATGGCCGAGTTAATTGCCTTCTCCAGTTCGGGCTTCATCAAAATAATGCCGCCGCGCGGTCCACGCAAACTCTTGTGGGTGGTCGAGGTCACCACATCGGCGTGCGGAATCGGATTCGGATAAACGCCACCGGCAATCAGGCCGGCGTAATGCGCCATGTCGACCATAAAGACAGCGCCGATTTCTTTGGCGACCTTCGCAAAGCGTTCAAAATCGATGCGCAGCGAATACGCCGATGCCCCGGCAAGGATCAGT
>JANOEV010000178.1:0-11134 GCA_031413695.1 Burkholderiales bacterium | reverse complement strand
AGGCCGGTTACGCGCCTGAAATGGCTTATTTTGAATGCTTGCACGAGACCAAACTGATTGTCGATTTGATCTATGAAGGCGGCATTGCAAACATGAATTACTCGATCTCGAACAACGCCGAATATGGTGAATATGTGAGCGGGCCGCGCGTCATCACCGAGCAGACCAAAAAAGTGATGAAGGCGATTCTGCACGACATTCAAACCGGTGAATATGCAAAATCATTCATCCTCGAAAACAAAGCAGGTGCGCCGACGTTGAACGCGCGCCGCCGTTTGTTGCGTGAACACCCGATTGAAGAGGTGGGTGAGAAATTGCGGTCAATGATGCCGTGGATCAAAAAGAACAAACTGGTGGATCAGTCGCGCAACTAGGCAGACTCGCCGCGCCGACTGCATTCGGCTTGGGCTTTTGCCGGCGGGAAGCATGCTTCCCGAAACCCCTGCAAAAGTACCGTGGATCAAAAAGAACAAGCTGGTGGATCAGTCGCGCAACTAGGCTGTAGATTTATGCAACAACGATGACGGGCGCAAAGGCGCCCGTCGTCATATATACCGACAGCGCGTATTTCGCCGTGGGACATCATTTCGCAAACTTGGAAATCGCCTATCCACGGCATTTTTCAGCCATTTTTGCCTGAAAAAGCACGTTGATATTGGCCTTTTGCCGGCGCGTGTTGGCGCGAATCCGGAAGTTGCCCGTCTCCTCGGTTAAAATGACCATTGCCTAATGACGGGATTAATCGTGTCCGAGCGCGCCAAGGTTTTTGTTCAATACCTGTTACCGAAACAAGCCCTGACCTGGCTCGCCGGCAAGATCGCGGGAGCCGAGGGTGGCCGGTTGACGATGCGCCTGATACGTTGGTTTGTCGGCCGATATGGCGTCAATATGGCAGAGGCGGCGAATCCCGCCATCGAAAGTTACGCGACCTTCAATGCGTTTTTTACCCGGCCGCTGCGCGCCGACGCACGACCCCTCGCAAATGCCGACTTTGTATGCCCGGTGGATGGCGCCATCAGCCAGTTTGGTGCAATTGATCAGGACCAAATTTTTCAGGCGAAAGGACACCGGTACAGCACCACGGCATTGGTCGGTGGCGATGCCGCGCTCGCGCGGCAGTTTGAAAACGGATCATTTGCGACACTCTATTTGAGCCCCAAGGATTACCACCGCATTCACATGCCTTGTGATGGTCGGCTACAGCGGATGATTTATGTGCCGGGCGCATTGTTTTCGGTGAACCCAACAACAGCCCGCGGTGTGCCGGGGCTGTTTGCGCGTAACGAGCGGGTGGTATGCGTATTTGATTCCGCCAATGGTCCATTTGTGTTGGTGTTGGTCGGTGCGACCATTGTCGGCAGCATGGCGACTGTCTGGCACGGCGTGGTCAACCCGCCGCGTTTGCCTGCTGTACGTGAATGGTCGTATGCTGATCAGACAATTCAGCTCAAGCGGGGCGATGAGATGGGGCGATTCCTGCTCGGCTCAACTGTGGTTTTGTTGTTTCCAAAAGCCACAATGACGTTTACGCCCGCATGGCAGCCGACCGCAACAATCACCATGGGTGAAGCGATGGGCCGGTTACAGGTTGGCGACAATGCGCCTGGCGCCGATACATCGGTGCGTGAAACGTTACAATAGCCTATGAACTCACCAATCCCACGCATCAAGAAAGGTCTGCTCGATCCCGAGCGCCGGCGCAAGGGTATTTATATCCTGCCCAATCTGTTTACGTCCGCGTCGCTGTTCGCCGGCTTTTACGCGATCGTGCAGGGCATGGATGGCAAGTTTGAAGTTGCGTGCATTGCGATTTTTGTGGCGATGGTGCTCGATGGGCTCGACGGGCGGGTCGCGCGTATGACCAAAACCACCAGTGAATTCGGTGCGCAACTCGACTCACTTTCTGACATGGTGTCGTTTGGCGCCGCACCGGCGCTGGTCATGTATGCATGGGCGCTGCAGCCGCTTGGCAAATGGGGCTGGATTGCGGCATTTATTTATTGTGTTTGTGCGGCGCTGCGTCTGGCCCGTTTCAACACCAATCTGGGTGTGGTCGACAAGCGCTATTTCCAGGGGCTCCCCAGCCCGGCGGCGGCGTGCCTGGTGGCGGGGCTGATCTGGGTGCTCAACGAATATCAGGTAAAAGGCCACGATATTGGCTGGTATGCCTGGGCGATGGCGGTGTTTGCCGGCATCACCATGATCTCCACCGTGCCTTATTACAGCGGCAAGGACTTTAACTTGCGCCGCAGTGTGCCGTTCTGGGTGATTCCGGCGATTCTTGTCGGCTACCTGTTGATATCGATTAAACCTTCTCACGTCCTGTTTGGACTGTTTGTCTGCTACTCGCTGTCAGGCTATGTGCTGTGGATCATGCGCGCCATGCGCAAGCCGGCGGCGTGAATCGGGCGCGAATCGGGCGTGACGGCTTGCGCGTGACCCGTTGACCCGCTATATTTCAATCATGTTGCCAGCCGCCACAAATTTGTGCCTCCTCCCAGCCGCCATTATTGGTGGACTGTCGCTGCTGCTTGCGCCCCAAGCGCAAAAATAACACTCCCCCTTCCTGTTGGTTTTCCCCACGCTGCTTCCACCCGGTGCACTCAGGCCGCGAAGCGCGATAATTATTGTTTGTTGAACAGATTTCGACACGGAGTTTTCAAATGGATCAATTGATCATTTTCGACACCACCATGCGCGATGGTGAACAGAGTCCCGGCGCCTCAATGACCAAGGAAGAAAAAGTCCGCATCGGCAAACAGCTGGAAAAAATGCGGGTGGATGTGATTGAGGCGGGCTTTGCCGCCGCCAGTCAGGGTGATTTTGACGCCATCCATGCCGTCGCCACCGCGGTCAAGGATTCGACCGTGTGTTCGTTGGCACGTGCGCAGGTGGCGGACATTCAGAAAGCCGGCGACGCCATCAAACCGGCCGCACGCGGTCGCATCCATACCTTTATCGCCACCTCGCCGATTCACATGCAACACAAACTGCGCATGACACCAGACCAGGTTTTACAAGGCGCGATTGATGCTGTGAAATTCGCCAGAACGTTTACGGACGACGTTGAATTTTCCGCCGAGGATGCGGTTCGTAGCGATATCGACTTTCTTTGCCGGGTGTTTGAAGCAGTGATCAATGCCGGTGCCAAGACCATCAACGTCCCCGACACGGTTGGCTACAGCATCCCGGAATTGTGGGCGGAACGTTTCAAGACCTTGCTTGAGCGGGTGCCAAACGCCGACAAAGTCGTGTGGTCGACCCATTGCCATAACGACTTGGGCATGGCCGTGGCAAATTCACTGGCAGCGGTGAAAGCCGGTGCGCGGCAGGTTGAATGCACCATCAACGGACTCGGCGAGCGCGCGGGTAACGCGGCGCTCGAAGAAATTGTCATGGCGCTGCGTACCCGCAAAGACTACTTCGGTGTCGAAACACGGATTGACGCGACGCAGATCGTACCCGCGTCAAGATTGGTCTCGACCATCACCGGTTACCCGGTGCAGCCGAATAAGGCGGTGGTTGGCGCAAATGCGTTTGCCCACGAGTCCGGCATACACCAGGACGGCGTGCTCAAACACCGCGAGACCTATGAGATCATGCGCGCCCAGGATGTCGGTTGGCACAATAACCGGCTTTCGCTTGGCAAATTGTCCGGCCGTTCGGCATTCCGTGAGCGCCTGAAGGAGCTGGGTATCCAGCTTGAATCGGAAGTGGCGGTGAACGCGGCGTTCAAAAAGTTCAAAGAGCTTGCCGACAAAAAGTCGGAGATTTTTGACGAAGACATCCACGCGATTGTTTCCGACGAAGCGGTGACGCCGGAAATTGAGCAATACCATCTGATTTCACTGACCGCGCACGTCGAAACCGGTGAAGAACCGTATGCAAAATTGATCATCTCGGATGACGGCCATGAGGTTTACTGTGAGGCCAAAGGGGCGGGGCCGGTGGACGCCACCTTCAAAGCGCTTGAAACGATTGTCAAAAGTGAATCAGAGTTGCTGCTGTATTCGGTCAATAACGTGACAGAAGGCACCGACAGTCAGGGTGAGGTAACCGTGCGGTTAAGCAAAGGTGGACGGGTGGTGAATGGCATCGGTGCCGATACCGATATCGTGATTGCCTCGGCCAAAGCCTACCTAAATGCGCTCAACAAAATGACGGCGAAGTTTGCGCGACTGAATCCGCAGGCTGATCTCTAGGATCATCCCGCAGGAACTCGATTTGACGTAGAATCTCGAAAAATCCGGTTTTCCCAGAAACTGGTCGGCAAAGTTGTAAGTTTTGCCGGGTTTATGCGACCCAATGGTGGCCGCTGCCTCAATGTTTCGGTGCAACAAGCAACTTTCATCAAAATTATGGAGATCCACATGAAAATGAACAAATCAAAACTGCTTTTTTCCAGCATTATTGCCGCCCTTATGGTTGGTGTTGCACCGGTTGCCTCGGCTGATATTTTGCCCGGTGATTTGAACCGATTCGTCACAAAATGTGATGTGAACAAGGACGGCATGATTACACGGTCTGAGTTCATCGACATGGCTCTCGAAAAGGTCAAACCGATGGCGGATAAGAATGGCATGGTCGACAGCAAAAAGGCAATGCGGTTTTTGCTCGACATCACAAAGGGCGAATTTAACGCCGGGGACCTGGTCTCAAATGACGCATTCATGAAAATGATCGGCGCGATGTTCGACAAAATGGACACCAAAAAGGCCGGCATGATGGACAAGAAACAATTCGAGAAATTCTTGCTTGAATTGCAAAAATCGGCTGGCTAAGTCGTTTTTAAATGCGCGAGTGGCCCGTGACCGGCCACCCGCGTATCGTTTGTGCCGGACGACGGCTCAGTCCATTCGCGGAACCAGCGCCAGCAATGCATGCCCGATCTCGCGCGCAAACAGCACGCCGTCATCTTTGCCCAATACGCTGGTAAAAATTTCCTCGAGTTCGCGCAATTTAATGCGCAATTCGTCAGCCGTACCCGTGCTTTCAATCTCGCCGGCCAAATAGTCTGCGCCATCGCCAAACACGTCGCGAATACGCCGCACGGCATTGGCACGTATTTCGGCGAAAACCAACGGATTGCGCGCCGCAGGTACCATCGATATGCGTTCGCCATTTGCGGCCAATTCATCCGGCGAAACTGGTTCGATCAGGCCGAGCGCCAGCAAATGCGGAAACACGACCTCAATCTCGCCCGGACGCAGCAATACGGAAATCTCAGCCAGGTCCTTGACGCCATCAATAATAATCAGCGTTCGGCGGTAGCGTTGGTGAAGCGACCGGCCACGGGTGGCAACTTCCTCTTTGCCGGAATCGGTTTTGCGAAATACCACCGCGTCGGTCAACGCAAATGTTTCAATGGGGTCCATTGGCGCTTATGCTGGGAAATGGTCCGGACGTCGTTGCTGCTCAGAGGGCAATCGATTGCGCCAACTTGACGGCATAACCAACATAGCCAGATGGCGTCATCTTTAGTAATGCGTCCTTTTCATGCTGCGGGACAGCCAGGGTGTTGATAAAGCCGTGCATTGCCTCGCGGTCAATGCCACCCTTGCCGCGCGTCAGATCCTTGAGTTGCTCGTATGCGTCACTCACACCGTACTTTCGCATCACTGTTTGAACCGGTTCAGCCAGCACGTCCCATTGGCGGTCAAGATCGGCATTCATCACTGCCGGATTCGCCTCGAGCTTGTGCAGCCCGCGGTTAAGCGATTCGTAGGCGAGCAGCGAATAACCCAGCGCCACACCCATGTTGCGCAACACTGTTGAGTCGGTTAGATCGCGCTGCCACCGTGAAATGGGCAATTTTTCAGACAAGTGGCGCAAGACGGCATTGGCCAAACCCAGGTTGCCTTCCGAATTTTCGAAATCAATCGGATTGACCTTGTGCGGCATGGTCGACGAGCCGATTTCGCCAACCTTGGTGCGTTGCTTGAAATAACCCTTGGCAATGTAGCCCCAAACATCACGGTTCAGGTCGATCAAAATCGTGTTGGTTCTGGCAACCGCGTCAAACAACTCGGCCATATAGTCGTGTGGCTCGATCTGAATCGTATACGGATTGAAGGTGACGCCCAGATCGGCCACGAATTTTTTCGCAAATGCGGGCCAGTCAAAATCAGGGTAGGCGGCAAGATGTGCGTTGTAGTTTCCAACCGCGCCGTTGATCTTGCCAAGGACGGTCACATTTTCGATAGCAAGGATTGCACGTTGAAGTCGTGCCGCCACGTTCGCCATCTCTTTGCCGAGTGTGGTCGGCGAGGCGGGTTGACCATGGGTGTGTGCCAGCATGGGCAATGCCGCGTGTTCGTGCGCCAGCGCAATGATTTTTGCCTCGGTACCACGTAGAACCGGCAACAAACACGACTGCCGCGCGTGGGTAAGCATCAGCGCGTGCGAAAGATTGTTGATATCTTCTGACGTGCAGGCGAAATGAATAAACGCGCCGGCGGCGGCAACCTCGGGGTTGCCGGCAAACGTTTCCCTTAACCAGTACTCGACCGCCTTGACATCATGATTGGTGGTCGCTTCGATGGCTTTTACCCGCTCGGCATCGGCAATCGAAAAAGCCGTTGCCCGTGCGCGCAACGCACCAACCGTGTCTGCAGACAAGGGCCCAATCTCTGCAAGACCGTCCTCAAGGCTGAGGGCAATCAGCCATTCAACTTCAACGAGGATACGATATTTGATGAGCGCAAACTCGCTGAAAAATTCGCGTAAATGCGCGACTTTTTTTTCGTAGCGTCCATCAAGCGGTGAAAGTGCGGTGATGGCGGAAAGTGGCAGCGACATGGGGAAAAACGCCTCAAACGGGAATAAAAAAGTTTAACACGGCGCGATGAACAACATGACCCGCCCCAGCGCGGGTGCCGGTGGCGCCTCGGAACGAGGGTGCCGGCGCTGCTATAATTTGAAAAATAATCGAAATGATCCTCATGAAATTAATCGCATCAAAAACCAGCCCTTACGCCCGTAAAGTTCGCATCGTTCTCGCCGAACGTCATCTTGATGCTGACTATCTCGACGAAAATGTCTGGGCGGCAGACACCAAAGTCCAGTTGTACAACCCGCTGGGCAAAATCCCGGCCTTGGTGCTTGATGACGGCACCGTCCTCTACGACTCACGCGTGATCGTCGAATACCTGGACGGTGTTTCTCCCAGCTCGCGACTGATTCCGGAAAACAATCGCGAACGGGCGATGGTAAAACGCTGGGAAGCGCTTGGTGACGGTATTGCCGACGCCGGCATCGCCATTTTCCTCGAGCGCAAGCGCCCTCCTGCACAACAGGGTGCAGAATGGATTACGCGACAATTTGGAAAAATTGAAGGCGCGATTGCCGCCGCCGCACGCGAACTGGCAGATCGCAAGTTTTGTCAGGGCGACGTTTTTACACTCGCCGATATTGCGCTTGCTTGTGCACTGTTGTGGGTTGAGTATCGTTTGCCGGAAGTGGCATGGCGCAGCACCTATCCCAATTTGCGTGCGTGGGTCGAGCGCATCGAGGTACGTCAGGAGTTCATCGATACCAAGCCACCCGCGTGAGATGACTTGCCGGCATCAGACTCTGATCAATTGGTCCGCGGCGATTGTCTCGTTGGCCGCCAAGTCCCGGCGCTGCGATAACGCGGCATAGTGCGGCGTGAAATCCGGCGCAGTCGCGTCAAAAAGTTGTTTGAAGCTGTCGATCACAAAATACGTTTCCTGAAACGTATCGATCTTGTAGTTCGATTGCATCACTCTCAATAAATCAAACCGGATGCGGTTCGGTTTGGGGCTGTTGACGCAATAGGGCAACTCGCCGGCAGACGACAAAATGCCGGCACCATAGGTGCGCAGTCCCTTACGCGTCTGAATCAGACCGAATTCGACGGTGTACCAATAAAGCCGTGCCAGATAATCCAGCGCGTTCAAGCCCTTGGCCTTGACGCCACCTTTGCCATAGGCCTCGAGGTAATCGGCGAATGTGGGATCGAACAATAACGGGACATGCCCGAAAAAGTCATGAAATATATCCGGCTCAACGATGTATTCAAACTCTTCCGGTTTGCGCAGCCAAACTGAAACCGGGAAACGCCGGTTGGCCAGATGCGTGAAAAAAACCTCATCCGGCAGCAGGCCGGGTACTGCGACCAGGGTCCAGCGCGTCGCCGGAAACAACATCGCGTTGATTTCCGCAAAATGCGGAATGCCTGCGCCAAAATTTAATCCGCCCAATACATCAATAAATTCATCACACGCGTACTGCGGTACCAACGCCGACTGGCGTGCGTAGAGTCGTTTCCATAAATCCTGCTCGGCCTCTGTATATCGACCATAGTCCTGATCAACCGTGTAATCAGCGCGAATATTCGCATAGTCGCCCCGTAAGGCGTGATCGGTTTGGCCCGCCATTATGTTGCCTTTGCCGCAACCAGCCGGTTCTTGATTGCGCCAAAAATTGTCTGGCCTTGATGATCAAACATGTCGATTTCGATATCGTCACCGAAGCGCAGGAAGTCCTCTTTTGCCGCGCCGAGTTCGACCTGCTCGACCAGACGTTTTTCCATGATGCAGGCGTAACCGGTCGCAACATCGTGGTTCGAGACGGTGCCTGAGCCGATCAAGGTGCCGGCTTTGAGCGGGCGTGTCTTGGCCGCGTGGGCGACGAGGTCGTATAACGAAAATGTCATGTCATCCGCCGCATTCGGGTTGCCGAACCATGCGCCGCGAACGTGGCAAATCAAACGATAGTCGAGTTTGCCGGCGCCTTTTTCGTCTGACCACGCGCCGCCCAATTCATCTGGCGTAACCGCAACAGGCGAGAGCGCATTTAAGCCTTTGCTATTGACGAAGCCAAACCCTTTAGCGAGTTCGGCAGGAATTAATTTCCGATACGACACGTCGTTAATGAGCACCACCAAGCGGACGGCCGCCGCCACCTCAGCCGGGGTCGCGCCCATGTTTACATCACCGGTAATCACACCAACCTCCCCCTCGAGGTCAGCGCCCCAGTCTTCCGACAGACATTCGATGTCATCACGCGGGCCGAGCATGGCGTCGCCGCCCCCCTGATACATCAACGGTTCGCGGTAAAAACTTTCCGGCACCTTGTCGCCGCGCGCGCGCCGCACCCGTTCAACGTGCGACAGATACGCCGACCCGTCGAGCCATTGGTGTGTGCGCGGTAACGGCGCGGCCACAAGCCCGTCTTCAAGCGCTTTTGCAAAATCAATAATGGGTCGATCTGTGCCACATTCTAGACTTTCGTATTCGTCGACCAACCGGCGCTCGAGCGATTGCCAGTTCTCCAACGCATATTGCATGGTTGGTGAGATATCGGAGATGTCGACGGCACAGGTGAGGCGACGATCAACCAGGTGCAGAACGCCATCACGGTTGGTGGCATGTTTAAGCGTTGCGAATTTCATTGGGGCACCTTTGCTGCGTTAAATCCCGCCCATACGTGGTCATAGTCTTTTTGTAACGCAGGCGTTTCCATTGCAAACGATGTTGGCTGAAACACGTAGCGGCTTTCAAACATAAACGCCAGCGTCTTTCCCTGATAAACCGGTTGCAGTATCTCGGCGACCGCTTTCTCATAGGTCGCCGCATCCGGGCCATGGGCGGAAAAACAATTGTGCAACGAGCCGCCGCCGGGCAGGAAGCCGTCCGCCTTTGCGTCGTACCGGCCGTGAATCAAGCCCATGTACTCACTCATGATGTTGCGATGAAACCAAGGTGGTCGGAACGTTTTCTCTGCCACCATCCAGCGCGGCGGAAAAATCACAAAATCCAAATTTGCCGTGCCGGGTAGTTCAGATGGCGACGTCAACACGGTAAATATCGACGGGTCGCAGTGATCAAACGACACGCTGTTGATCGCGTTGAAACGCGCGAGATCATATTTGTATGGCGCGTAATTGCCGTGCCAGGCGACCACATTCAGCGGTGATCCCGTCTGACGACAGGCCCAAAGGCGGCCGCTAAATTTGGCCACGATTTCGGTCTCACCGGCGACGTCTTCGAACCATGCCGTCGGCGTGAGAAAGTCACGCGCATTGGCGAGCCCGTTTGCGCCGATCGGGCCGAGATCCGGCAGGCGAAATGGCTGTCCGTAGTTTTCGCAAACATAGCCGCGAATTGGCCCGTTACATTCAACGCGAAACTTGATGCCACGCGGGATCACCGTGATTTCGCCGGGCGCAACGCCGATGACACCCATCTCGGTCAGTACGCTGAGTGAACCCTGTTGCGGCACGATCAGCATTTCGCCGTCGGTATTGTAGAAATTACGTGTCATCGATTGATTGGCGGCGTAGAGATGAACCGCCACGCCGCGCTGCGCGGCGGCATCGCCATTGGTTGCAATGGTGACGAGGCCGTCAAAAAAGTCGGTTGCATTTGACGGTATGACAAACGGGTCCCAGCGCAACCGGTCAGGCGTGGTGACGACCTCGGAGCACGGCGCAGTGCGCAAACTTTTGTGCGCAATCAGCCGATAGGCCGAGTGCGCCGCCGACGGACGCAAGCGATATTGCCAGCTGCGCAGGTTGTGGTCACGTGGCGCGGTAAATGCGCTGCCGGAAACCTGCTCGGCGTAAAGGCCGAAGGGCGTTTTTTGCGGTGAATTTTGACCGACAGGCAGTGCGCCGCCAATCGCCTCTGAGGAGAACTCATTGCCAAAGCCGGATTGGTATTTGATTTCGGCGCTCATAGTTTGGATAACGATAGTTGAAAGTGCAATGTCGACGGGCAGTTCTAGGCAAAAAAGCCTGAAAGTGCTTGTCAATATTAGAGTTTACTAAAGCACGCCACGCGCAATTTGGTCTGCCTCAATCGCCTCAAATAGCGCCTTGAAATTGCCTTCACCAAATCCTTCGTTGCCTTTACGCTGGATCACTTCAAAAAAGATCGGACCGATGACGGTTTCGGTAAAGATCTGCAACAGCTTGTCCTCGTGTGATTCTTTGTCGAGTCCTTCGCCGTCGATCAGAATCCTGTTTTTCTGCAGGCGTGCCAAATCCTCGCCGTGGTTCTTGACCCGTTTGTCGACCAGTGCATAGTAGGCGTCTGGTGTATCGAGGAACTTCACGCCCCTTGCGCGCAGGGTTTCAATGGTGGTGTAGATGTCCTTGCAAGCCAACGCG
>JANOEV010000177.1:0-8851 GCA_031413695.1 Burkholderiales bacterium | reverse complement strand
GTCGCGCCGGGTCGAGACCAGCTTCTCATCGCGAAGAACCCCCAACTGCTGGGACAGTGTCGGCTGGTGGATGTCGAGCGCCTCTTCAAGATCGCCCACACAACATTCGCCCTGCGATATCTGGCAAAGCAACAACAGCCGATCTGGATTCGACAGGGTCTTCAGCATGCTGCTGGTCCGGTCGGCGGCAAGGCGCATCCGGTGCAGTTCGATTGCGGTGGTATCGGTTTTCACGATTTATATTTCACAAGAGTTTGATCTGGCTCATTATATCGTCGTTAATATACTTGTCAATATATTATTAGTTGATATAATAATAACTTCTCAAGCAATGACGCGAGCGAGCCAAACCATGAAGATCTACCGAATTGAACGAACACAGGTCGCGTCGCTGTTATTGATGATTTTTATCCCGGCCATCAGCGCCGCGGCAACGCTGCCCGTTCTGACAACGGCAGTGGCCGAAGGCGGTGGCGCAACACAAACCGCCAGTTATGACGGCGTTGTCGAAGCCGTCCGGCAAACGGTCATTGCCGCACAAGTCACCGGTGCCATCGTTGCGCTAAAGGTCAAAGCAGGCGATCGGGTCGCCGCCGGTCAACTGCTGGTGCGGCTCGATGCCCGCGCCGCAGACCAGACGGCGGCCGCCAGCCAAGCCCAAGTTAACGCCGCACGCGCAACGCTCGATGTCGCCAGCAAAGATTTCAACCGGCAAAAGCAACTGTTCGAAAAACGCTTTATCAGTCAGGCCGCACTCGATCAAGCCGAAGCCGTCTACAAATCGACCGAAGCACAGGTCGCGGCACAAATCGCCCAAACCGCCGCCGCGCGCAGCCAGTCTGATTTCGCTGTCATTCGTGCGCCCTACCCGGGCATCGTCGCCGACGTATCGGTGGTACTCGGTGATATGGCCCTGCCCGGCCGCCCGTTGCTGACGATCTATGACCCGGGTGCGTTACGGGTCACCGCCTATATCCCGCAGTCAGCCGATACCAAAGGTGTCTCGATTGATCGTGTGCGTGTCGAAATTCCCGCTCTACCAGCCCAGGCACGTATGGTCGTGCCGACCAACGTGCAAATTTTGCCAACCGCTGACGCCAGCACACAATCGCTGCAGCTTCGGCTTGATTTACCGGCCGGCATCAAACAGCTCATACCGGGCATGTTTGCCCGCGCCTGGTTGCCCGTACAGCCGGCGGCCGCATCCGACAACACGGTGCGGATACCCAGCAAGGCGGTTGTGCGTCGCGCAGAAATGACCGGTGTCTACGTGGTCAATGCGGACGGTCAACCGGTACTTAGACAGGTGCGTATCGGCCGCAGCATCAATAACACCACCGAAATTTTGACTGGCATCAGTAGCGGCGAACGGGTTGCAACGGACCCACAAATGGCGGCAACAGTTGCCGGCAACAACAAAAAATGAATATCAACACACCACTTGGCTGGTCCGGTCGAATCGCCGACGCATTTCTGCGCGCACAGATCACGCCGTTGATCGCACTTGCATTGTTGTTGCTGGGCGGGTTCGCCGTGATCGTCACGCCGCGTGAGGAAGAACCGCAGATTAATGTGACGATGGCAAATGTCATCATCCCGTTCCCGGGTGCGTCGGTGCGCGATGTCGAGCAAATGGTTGCCACACCGGCCGAACAGGTGTTGTCGCAAATCGCCGGCACCGAACATGTCATGTCGGTTTCACGGCCGGGCATGGCGGTGATAACGGTGCAATTCAAAGTCGGCATTGCCCGTACCGAGGCACTGGTGCGACTTTACGATACCGTGAATGCCAATCGTGATTGGCTTCCAAACGCGCTCGGTGTACAGGCGCCACTGGTCGTCCCCAAAGGTATTGACGATGTGCCGATCGTCGCGCTGACGCTGCACGGCAGCGACGCCGGCGCGTTTGACCTTGAGCGGGTTGCGCACAGCATCGAGGCGGATTTGAAACGGGTGCCGGGCACACGCGAGGTGCGCACCATCGGCGGCCCCGGTCGCGTGATCCAGATTGAAATCGACCCGGCACGCATGAGCACCGCAGGCATCACCGTCGCCGATATTCGCGCGGCAATGCAGTCGGCAAATCACGGTCTGCCTGCAGGTGACCTGCTATCGGGCAATCGCGCCATCGCGATTGATGCCGGCGCATTCCTTGAATCCGCGCGTGAAGTTGCCGGGCTGGTGATTGGCGTGCGTGACCGGCGGCCGATTTTCCTGCGCGACGTGGCGACGGTGCGTGACGGACCACCCCCGGCCAGCCGCTACGTCATGCACGGCACGGCGGGTGCCGGTGCGGCGCTTTCGCCGGCGGTCACCATCGCCGTGACAAAAAAGCCCGGTGAAAACGCCACTGCTGTTGCTGATGCGGTCATGGCGAGGGTCGCCAGCCTGCGCAATACCGTCATTCCAGACGCGGTCGAGGTTACCGAGACGCGCAACTACGGCACCACTGCAAACGACAAAGCGCAAAAACTGATCCAGAAACTGTTGTTTGCAACCGCCGCCGTGGTTGCGCTGGTATTCATCGCGCTCGGACGCCGTGAGGCTGCCATTGTCGGTGCCGCTGTTGTCCTGACCCTTGCCGCAACCCTGTTTGCGTCGTGGGCGTGGGGATTTACCCTCAATCGTGTTTCGCTGTTTGCGCTGATTTTTTCAATCGGCATTCTGGTTGATGATGCGATTGTCGTGGTTGAAAACATTCACCGTCACCAGTCGTTGTTTCCAGATAAAACGTTGACTGAAATTATTCCGGGTGCGGTCGATGAAGTCGGCGGCCCGACCATCCTCGCAACATTTGCAGTGATCGCCGCGCTGCTGCCGATGGCGTTTGTCTCCGGCCTGATGGGTCCTTACATGAGCCCGATCCCGATCAACGCAAGCATGGGCATGCTCATCTCGCTGGCCGTTGCGTTTGTGATCACCCCATGGCTCGCGCGCATCTGGATGACGCACGTGCCCCACGCCGCCGGCGACGCGCCGCCCGGCGGCTTGAGCGCAAGACTCGCCCCGTTGTTTCACCGTTTGTTTGCACCGTTGCTCGATGACACGACCGGCCGTCGTGCACGGCTTCGGCTTGGCATCGGCGTATTGGCGCTGATTGTCGTCTCATTGATATTGCCGGCGGTTGGTCTGGTTCAACTCAAGATGCTGCCATTTGATGACAAGTCGGAATTTCAGGTGATGGTCGATATGCCGGCAGGTACACCGCTGGAGAAGACTGCCGCGGTTCTGCGCGAATTGGGCGACTATCTGGCGACGGTTCCGGAAGTCACGCATTTTCAAACTTACGCCGGCACTGCTGCGCCGATAAATTTTAACGGCCTGGTGCGCCAGTACTATCTGCGCGCCGGCGGCGAGGTCGGCGATATCCAGGTCAATCTGGTTGACAAGCATCACCGCAAGGCAAAAAGCCATGTCATCGCCATGCGCGAGCGCCCCGCCCTTCAGGAAATTGGCAGGCGCTTTGGTGCAAACATCAAAGTGGTCGAAGTGCCACCGGGGCCGCCGGTATTGGCGCCAATTGTTGCCGAGATCTATGGCCCTGATGCAGAAGGCCGGCGAGTGCTGGCGCAAAAAGTGCGGCGTGTCTTTGAGACGACACCGGGCGTGGTGGATGCCGACGACAGCAGCATCATCGACACGCCCCGCCGGGTGTTGCTGATCGACCGGCGCAAAGCCGCGTTATCCGGTGTCACACAGCGGGATATTGTTGATACATTACACGCAGGGCTGGCGGGCGAGACCATCGGCTACCTGCACGATGGCAGCAAATACCCGGTCGGCGCGATGGTGCAGTTGCCCGCCGAGTTTCACGGTGACCAATCGGCTTTATTGCAATTGCCGGTACGTACCGCCTCGGGCAAAACCATGGCGCTGCGTGAACTGGTCACGGTCAGCGACACGCTGCGCGAACAGCCGGTGTTCCACAAAGATCTGCATCCGGTCAACTATGTGGTCGGCGACATGGCCGGCAAGGTCGACAGCCCGTTGTATGGCATGTTTGCCATGCGCAAAGCCATCAGCGCACTGGTGGCGATGAACGGTGCGACGCCGGCGGAATATTTCATCCGGCAGCCGGACGACGCCTACCGCAACTACGCCGTCAAATGGGACGGCGAATGGCAGATTACATACGAAACGTTTCGCGACATGGGTGCGGCTTATGCCGTCGGCCTGATCCTGATTTATTTGCTGGTGGTGGCACAGTTCGGCTCGTACTTGACGCCATTGATCATCATGGCGCCGATTCCGTTGACCATTATCGGCGTGATGCCCGGCCATGCATTGCTCGGCGCGCAGTACACGGCAACCAGCATGATCGGCATGATCGCTCTCGCAGGCATCATTGTTCGCAATTCAATCCTGCTGGTTGATTTCATCAGGCTGCAGGTCGACGCCGGTATCGAGTTTAAATGTAGCTGTTATCCAATCGGCGATCGCCCGCGCACAACCCATTTTGTTGACCGGTCTGGCGGCGATGATCGGTGCGTTTTTTATTCTTGACGACCCGATATTCAACGGTCTGGCCATCTCGCTGATTTTTGGCATTTTTGTTTCCACCCTGCTGACACTTGTCGTGATTCCGCTGTTGTATTTCATGGCGTATCACAAACAGGCAAATGCAATCACACCAACCGCAACACAACCCGAAGGAGCAACATCATGACCTCATGGCAAATCGTACGCGTCGTCGCCGGCATGTTTATCATCTTATCGCTGGCACTCGGCACACCGGGCAGTCCGGTTTTTGTCAGCCAGTGGTGGCTGGCATTCACCGCCTTTGTCGGCATCAACCTGCTGCAAAGCGGTTTTAGCAAATGGTGTCTGATGGAAAACATCCTGCGCAAAATGGGTATTAAACCCGGTTGCTAGTGCAACGTTGTATATAGGAAGAAAAATGTACTACACCGTCGAAACCAATAAGTCATTCGAGCAGGCTGCCACAGATTTGGATGCCGCCGTAAAGAAGCATAACTTTGGGGTCCTGCACATCCACGATTTGGGCAACACATTGCGCAGCAAGGGCATTGCCTTTGATGAACAATGTCGCGTGTTTGAAGTCTGCAATCCTGGGCAGGCGGCGAAAGTGCTGGGCGCCGATATGCGATTGAACATGGCGCTGCCATGCCGCATTTCGGTATTCACCCAGCAAGGCAAAACCATGATCGGGTTAATCAAACCGGTAGCAATGCTGGCCGCACTTTCGAAAGATCAGGCACTGTTGCTGGTCGCCAAGGAAGTTGAGGATGCAACCATTCGCATGGTTAACGAGGCAAAATGAAATTCAAGCATTGGTGGGCGTTAGCGGAAACAAATGCCCCAAAACCCTCGCCAATATTGAAGTTTGTAACTTTTACGCAGCCAAGCCACTTGCAATAGGAATTTCATGATGAGCCGACGACGATTACTGTTTGTCACCCTGTTTGCAGCAATGGTAATTGTGGTGCCTGCAGTCGGCTACTGGCGCTTTGGTCGTGCCGTGGAAGTGCCGATGATTGCGGCAACATCCGGGGCAGTGGCGACACGCGTGATCGGGCCTGGCACAATGCAGGCGCGGGTGCCGGTTACGCTGAGCAGTCGTTTGAACGCCACCGTCACACAGGTAAAGGTCGATATCGGCGATACGGTGCGGCAAGGTCAACTGCTTGTTACGCTCGATGATCGCGACTTGAACGCGCGTCGTGGCATCGTCAGCGGCCAGCAGGAAGCGCTGCTGCAGAATACGGAAGGCGCGCGCGCGGGACTAGCGAGGGCGCAGGCCGATATTGAACTTGCCCGCAGCAAGCAAAGACGCGATGCTGAATTGCTGGCCAAAAGATTTGTTTCACAGGCCGTTCTCGATGCATCGAACGCGGCACTGCAATCCGCTGAAGCAGGCATCAACGCAGCAAGAGCGACGCTTGCTGCACGCGAGGCGGATGCCCGCACACTGTCGCAGGAAGCCAAATTCGCGGATGCGGTACTGTCGTTTACACGCATTGTCGCGCCGGTTGATGCCATTGTGGTCCAGCGACTTGCCGAGGTTGGCAGTACCGTTATCCCCGGCATGCCGATCCTGAAACTGGTGGATCCAAAAACGCTGTGGATCGCCACCCGTGTTGATGAATCCGCGGTGGGTCGGGTTCAGGTCGGTCAGACGGCCAGCATCAAATTGCGCAGCGGCGAAGTGATGACCGGCAAAGTGGCGCGCATCGCGCGCCAGTCCGACGCAGCCACTCGTGAACTGGATGTACATGTGACTTTCGACGTTGTGCCAAAGCGATTTGCAATCGATCAAGAGGCCGAAGTCACAATTGCAATCGGTGAAGATCATGGCATCGTCGTGCCGCTTGCCGCGCTGACGCGGGACAAGACTGGCCGCCAAGGGGTGCTGGTCGTCGAGGATGAGCGCACCCGCTTTCAGGCGATTGACACGGAAAGCGCAGATGCCAAGCAGGTACTGGTAAAAAAAGGACTCAAGGGCGGTGAGACCGTCATTGCAGTGGCGGCGGGCGTGTTGGCCAATCAGCATGTAAAGCCAGCCACAGGTGTCAGGCCATGAATTCGGCGCTGAACCTGGCAGCATAGCGGAGTTCACCGATGGACCTCGCACTTAAAGACATCCGCCGCCACCTTGGCAAGTTTGCAGCCACCATCATCGGCGTGGCGATGTTGCTGGCTATTGTGCTGGTGATGAACGGCATCTATCGCGGCAATATCGATGACGGCATCTGGCTGATCGAAAACACCGCCACCGATCTGTGGGTGGTCGAGCGCGGACGCGGCGGACCATTTAACGAATCCTCACGAATGCCGCAGGACAGCTACAAAAGCATTGCGGCGACACCCGGCGTTGCCCGCGCCAGTCCGCTCGCTATTTATACCGCACAGCGAGACATTGGTGGCAGTAGTCAGCAGTTCACGCTGATCGGCTACGATGTGTTCAGCGGCCTGGGTGGACCGGGGCGCATTGTTCAAGGTCGCGCCATCGCTGCGCCGCACTACGAAATGGTAGCTGACAAGAAGCTCGGGTTGCGGCTAGGCGACATAGCTCCACTCGGCGAGGAGCAGTACACCGTGGTTGGCATCACTGGCGGCGCGGTCGATTCAGCAGGCAATCCACTGATCTACCTGTCACTTGCCGACGCACAGAAAGTTCAGTTCGAGCAAGACAAGCGCGCGCTTACGGCCGCACGTGCGGCCAACCTGCAACGGCTCGAGCGTGCCGGATACTCGGGTGAACAAGCCGCGCGATTGTTGCCGTTGCTGTCGACCAGCACCAGCAGCATCAACGCCGTGCTTGTGACCCTGGCACCAGGTGCCGACAGGCAGGCGGTGGCACGACACATCAGCGACTGGCTTTACTTCAATGTCTACACCACTGATGAGGAGAGCGACCTGCTGCTGAAGGGCCGCCTCGCCAAGATCTCGGGTGTGCTGGGCTTGTTCCGAGCGCTGCTGGTGGTGGTGTCGATCGTGATCATCGCGCTCATCATCTATGTCTTAACGATCGAGAAAATAAAGTCTATTGCCACCCTCAAGCTGATCGGCGCACCGAACAGTTTGATTGTACGCCTGATCATGACCCAGTCGCTGTTACTCACTCTGGCGAGTTTTGCTGTGGCGTATTTACTACGTGATGCGATTGCACCCGGCTTTCCGCGAACGTTGAGTTTTGCCGCAGCCGAGACTGCCGTCACCTTTGCTGTGATGCTGGTTGGCGGCGTGCTGGCAAGCCTGGTTGCCATTTGGCACGCGCTACGGACACCGCCGCAATTGGCATTGGGAGGCTGAAATGCCTGTAGTCGAAGCCATTGGTGTGTCGAAAACATTCGGTCAGGGCGAACAAGCCGTGCAGGCACTCAAGCCGTGCACGTTTAGCGTGGAGGCAGGCGAACTGGTGGCGTTGCTAGGCCCTTCCGGCTCAGGCAAGAGCACATTGCTGCTTAGCCTGAGTCTGATTCAGGAACCCACCGCCGGGCGCATCGTGGTAAACAAGCAAGTACTATTCGACGATGGCCCGACCGATATAGATATACGCGCTTTTCGACGCAAAAATATAGGTTTCATTTTTCAGCAACACAATCTGATTCCGTTTCTCACCGCATTGGAAAACGTCGCCTTGATGTTGCAAATCAATAACGTCGGTCGGCGTGAATCGATGCGGCGGGCAAGCGAGTTGCTTGGCTATCTTGAGATCGGGCATCGGGCAGATTCTTTGCCTGCCAACCTTTCTGGTGGAGAGCAGCAACGTGTGGCGATCGGACGCGCTCTCGCCAATGAGCCGCCGCTGATTCTGGCTGACGAACCGACTGCTGCGTTGGATACCGAGCGGGGCATCAAGGTGATGGCGCTGCTGAAAAAAATCGCGCAGGAACGCCGTGCGGCGGTAATTACGGTAACTCATGATCATCGCATGATCGCCGGCTTCGACACGGTCTATCATTTGGATGATGGCCGAATGACGCGCGAGAAGCAGCAACAGCACAAATCGTTTGGTACGCACGAATCATATCCATTGACACGCCGGGAGACAACCTTACCATGTCCGAAATAATTCAACTTTCGTTCTTCGGCGCTACCAGCACAGTCACCGGTTCCAAATATTTGATCACCTACCGCGGTAAAAAGGTGCTGGTCGATTGTGGTCTGTTTCAGGGGTTCAAGCAACTGCGCCTGCGCAATTGGGCACCGCCGCCGTTTGAGGCGCGTGAAATTGACGCCGTTGTGCTCACCCACGCTCACATCGACCACAGCGGCTATTTACCGCTGTTGGTCAAAAACGGATTTCGCGGCAAGATCTATAGCAGCCGTGGTACCGCCGAGTTGTGTCGGATACTGCTGCCTGATTCCGGACATCTGCAGGAGGAAG
>JANOEV010000176.1:0-3711 GCA_031413695.1 Burkholderiales bacterium | reverse complement strand
GCCTGCTTCGACGCGGTTATCTGCATTCAGATCGTGTCGACTATCTCGATCTGATTCACGCACTGAGGCCCTGACGCTTGGATCCGGTTGTCCTGTTTTTTCTGCTGGGTGTTGTCGCCCGTCTTGCCAAAAGTGATCTGCGTCTGCCGGAAGCGCTTTACGAGACGTTGTCGATCTATCTGTTGTTGGCGATCGGACTCAAGGGTGGCGTCGAACTGGCCAAACACCCGATTGCGACCATCGCCCCGCAGGCGGTTGCAGTGGTCGTCATGGGCCTGGTATTGCCGCTACTGGCCTACCCGATCCTGCGTTTTATCGGCCGCCTGAATAATTTTGATGCCGCCGCGATTGCCGCCCATTACGGTTCGGTCAGCGTTGTCACCTTTGCCGTCGGCCTGGCCTTTGTTGTCAAGCAGGGCATCCCGTTTGAAGAATACATGCCGCTGTTTGTGGCGTTGTTGGAAGTGCCGGGCATTGTTGTGGGTATTTTGCTGGCACGGCTGCACACGCTCAAAACCGTGCAGTGGGGATTGTTGGCGCACGAAATTTTTCTGGGCAAGTCGGTGGTGTTGCTGGTCGGTGGCCTGGTCATCGGTTGGATTGCCGGCCCGCAGGGCCTCGACCCGATGCGCGGATTATTTTTCGATTTGTTTAAAGGTGTGCTGGCATTGTTCCTGCTGGAGATGGGACTGGTTGCCGCGAGCCGTATTGCCGATTTAAAACGCGCCGGCCCGTTTTTAATAACCTTTGGTATTGTCGTTCCGGTTGTATTTGCGGTCATTGGCGCGATACTCGGAAAATTGATCGGCCTGTCTCTTGGCGGCACCACATTGTTGGCGATCCTGGCGGCGAGTGCGTCGTATATCGCCGCACCCGCCGCGATTCGGATTGCGGTGCCCGAAGCCAATCCCGCGCTGAGCATCGGCGCGTCGCTGGCGATTACCTTTCCGTTCAACCTGACAATCGGTATCCCGCTATATTTCCAGATGGCGCAATATGCCCACAAATAAAATCACATGAAACCATTTCCCAAAAAACTGTTGGTGATGATCGGTGAGGCCGCACTCGAGAAATTTCTGGTGCAGGATATCCGCCGCTTTGGCGCGCACGGCTATACGATTGCCGATGTGCGTGGTGGTGGTGCACACGGCGCACGCGACGCCGAATGGGAGGGTAGCCGCTCGATACGCATGGAAATTATTTGTGAAGAGGCGGTTGCCGAAAAAATTGTCGAGCACGTCATGAGCCATTACGCAAAAAACTTCTCGTTATCACTTTACGTATCGGATGTCGGTGTCATTCGCAACGACAAATTCTAGTCGGCCCCAGTATTGAGTAATGACGCGCTCCTGCTGGTCGTTGTTGCGGCGCTGTTGCATGCAAGTTGGAACTTCCTGCTCAAAAAATGTGGTGGCGGCCTCGGCGTTCTGACGCTGTCGGCGATCGTCGCGAGTGTTGCGCTGACGCCGGTTTCACTGTTCCTGATCTGGCGTGGATTTGCCTCACCCTATGGCTTGTGGGCGATGACGGCCGTTGTCGTCGGCTCCGGCATCATCCATATGTTTTATTTTCTGTTGCTCGATCGCGCCTATCGTTCCGGCGGTGATTTATCGGTGGTCTACCCGCTGGCGCGCGCCACCGGCCCGCTGCTGACCATTGTCGCCGCCACATTATTCTTTGGCGAACGCATGACCTCGCTCGCCGTTGCCGGCGCGGTGTTGATTGGCATATCGGCGCTGGCATTGACGGGCGACCCCCGAAAAGTATTTGCGCGCGAGGCGGGTAAAGGTATTGGCTTTGCCATTCTTTGCGGCTGCATGATCGCCAGTTACACGTTATGGGACAAACAGGCGGTCGCACTATTTTTGATTCCGCCGATTGTGTTTGACTGGGGCGCAAACGTTGCGCGCGTGACCATGTTGGTGCCATACACGCGGCTGCGCGAGCGCGGCGCAATCACCAGCGCCTGGCGCGACCACCGCAAGTCGGTGATTGCCATCGGCTTGATGAGCCCACTCTCCTACATTCTGGTACTGACGGCAATGGTCTATACACCAGTCAGTTATGTCGCACCGGCGCGCGAACTATCGATCCTGTTTGCGGCGCTGATCGGCGCGCACGTGCTGAAAGAAGGTGACGCTACGCGACGCACGCTGGCGGCCATCGGGATGTTGCTGGGTGTGAGTGGATTGGCGCTTGGATAGAATGCAAAGTCCTTTATCTGCGAGGTGTTTGAGGCAAAAAACGCCTGAAGAGCGCCGTGGATAAAGGGGTTTTGTTGAATGATATCGGGCCTGGCGCCTTTGAATTTTTGAATTGCCACATTTATGGAAGTACCTTAGCGAAATCGACCTTGCGCCCCGCAAGTTTGCCAATCTGAATCGCCCCGGGTTTAGCGGCGAGAGTTTTGCTTGACATAAAAACAAAATTAACATATTGTTAATTTACTTTATCATTTTTATTTCAATTGCAATTTTTAAATCCGGGGGACTTCTATCATGCCGCGAATTTTTTTTCATCCTGCGCACGCTATTTTCGTGCTGCTACTCGTTTTGCTTACAACTACAGCGAAAGCACAGCAGAACTCACTCCCGTCAGGCAAATTTCACGCGCGTGCGTTTCTAGCGACAGCCGCCGCTGATAAGTCAATTTCTCTAATTATTTTGGAGGGCGATACCCATTCCCTGTTGAAATGTCAGGCAAATCGTCCTGATCGTTGCACGACACTTGCGACGGGCGTGGAAGATGCTGTGCCGCTCTTGAGTACTGAATACATCCCAAGCGGCATTTACATCAAATTTCAGGACGGGAGTTCTCGATTGTGCGAGATCTCCCCAGGGCAATCCTCGCCAAATTGTAGGCAAACCTCGGCAAATAGTTTGAGGGCAACGCTTAACAACCAGAACGGCCCCATGACCCGTCTTCAAATTAACGGAGTCGAGACAGGATGTCTTGTTGACTCGACGGACCTGAAATGCACACGTGTCCGTGAACTTTCAAGATTCAGCGGTCACGTCGTGGGATCATTCTCGTCACCTGGTCAACTTGAAGTAATTTTTGCTGATCGCGGCGTCCTGAACATTTGCGAGATTGGAAACCGAGGATCATGTCGTGTAGCAAACGGGCTTCCCGATCTCGTAGACTACTTGGCTGTCGGTAGTGCACGCTTGGCGTCGTCGGGGCTCTCAAGTTTGGTGCTCATTGGCGCCACTACCGTAACGACGTGTGCTTTCGAGGTTAGTCTGCAGAAATTTTCTTGCCGGCAGAACTTTGTTTCGCCCGATTCGTTAGTTGGAACCAAAGCTTTTGTGTTGCCAACGAAAGGAAACGGGAGTCGGGACATCATCAAATTCGTGAAGCAGCGAACGGTAGCTTCAAAATCCAAGCGCATATCGTCCGACCCGTCCATTTCAGATTCGTCGGTTAGGAACATCGAAAACGAGCTGGCCTTTCAATCCCTCAAAACTGAACCGATTGCACATGAACTGGATACGCTATCGAAATTAATTTCATTCCCGCTTGAAGAGCGATTTATGAGATCGCATCTGCAATTGAAGACGGATTACAATAGCATTCCAGAGGATGGCCTCCTGGTGCCAAGTTACTTTCAGGCGTGGGACGGCGATGATAGATGGGACTTCGATTTTTGGTCGGATTCTTATGGCCTCTATTACTTGACAACATTTGGCCGCAGATCAGGTGAAACAAGGG
>JANOEV010000175.1:0-20029 GCA_031413695.1 Burkholderiales bacterium | reverse complement strand
GACGAAATGGTCACATCAATATCGTTTGGCCCGAGCATGCGCAACTTCTCGAGATGTTCAACGCGCTTCCCAGATGCGCCAGGCGGTAAAGGCGGCAATGGCGGCGGCGGAACATCTGATGCCTGTGCGAGCAAAATTGTCCGGCCGTCGTCTGACCCGGAGGAAACGTTGCTGATGATTTCGACGATCCGCTTTTCAGCCATCGGCTGCACATTGGTCGTCGTTTCGATAACGATTGGTGTGGCACTTGCCGTCGCAACCAGTGCCGCAGACGAAAGTGCCGCCTTTACCGCATTGCTCAAAATTGTTGATTTCATGATTCTTCCTTTGGTGATTAATCGAATTCGGCAGTGCGCGGTGTTACTGCGCGGTAAAGCGCAGCGCGAGAGGCTGACCCGCTGCGCTGACCAACATTTCGGCGCGCAAGGACTCGCCAATCATTTCCGGCGATACGGCCATACCCATATTGGCCAACATCATCTTCGGTATTTGTGTTTCGATCAGCCGCGGATTTGGTTCCAGCGCAATTTGCTCCAGTGATTGCAAAGCGAAAAATGGCGCGTTATTGCCACGACTTAAACGGGCATCGTTTGTGATGGCCGGGGTGATCGCCGCCAACGGACTGAGCAGCATCCACGCGCTCATGGCAACACTTGCAGCAAGCGCGGTGCCGGGCGCCAGCCATTGACCGACATTGCCGAAGCGGAATGAAAAGGGGCCGGCGCTGTGCTTTTTGGCAAATCGCTTCATCACCGCCGCATGAACGTTTGCAGGCGTGTTGTGCATCAAAAGTTGCGCGCGCAAATGGTCCAGTTCGCGGTCGAGTTGATTGTTATCATGTTGGTCAAGGTTCATCGTGCTGCCTCCTGCTTTGTGTCATGGGTATTGGTCGACCTTTGCATACGGTCCGGTGCTGCCATTTCGTCGACTTCGAGTAGCGCAAGCAGCTTTGCCCGCGCCCGCGACAGTCGGGAGCGAACTGTGCCGATGTCGATATGGCAAATGTCGGCAATTTCGATATAGCTGAGGTCCTGCATCTCATAAAGAATCAATACGTCCCGATAGTGCGGTGCGATTCTTGCCAGCGCCTTTCGCACCACCTCGGCGCGTTGGTCCGCAAGCAGTCTGTCCAGCACCGGTGGCGCCGGGTCGACGACGTCGAAGTCAATATCGTCTCGGTCGCTATCGTTCGCCTGATTCGCCTGATTTGCGTGCATCGGCAGGAATCGACGCTGCGCCTCATCACGCTTGAGAATAAAATTTCGCGCCACGCCGAACAGGAAACTCGACAAGGCGCCGCGCATCGGGTCAAACGCAAGTTTGTTTTCGATCAACGCAACAAAGACATCCTGCACAACATCTGCGGCGGTGTCGCTTGAGCCGGATCGTAATATGGCAAAGCGATAAAGCGGCCCCTGATGCCGGTCATACAACATCGACAGCGCGTCATGGTCACCCGCGCGCAGTCGCCTCAGCAAATTGAGGTCAAGATTGGTGTCGGTTAAGGGCATGGCGGTCATTAGCTGGCGGTTGGTTTTGCAGTATTGCCTGTTTCGTCCGGATAAGTTCCCGCAAGTCTAAACGCTAATAGTGACGGGCATTTTCGGGTAAAAATGTCTGGAAACGCTTTATTTATAAGGACATTCTCTGTAATTCATGCGCAAGTCAATCGACGTGCTTTTGCGCGACAATACGACTCCACAAGAAGAATGAGGCCAACCATATGACCTACGCCGCCCTCACCGGCTGGGGTAAATGTTTACCCCCCGCCATCCTGACCAACGCTGATCTCGCGACCTTTCTGCCAACCGACGACGACTGGATTGTCCAGCGCACCGGCATGAAGGAACGGCGCATCTCGCACGTTTGCGGGCTCGATTTGTCCTTTGTCGCGGCAAAACGCGCGCTCGCATGTGCCGGCTTGGATGCCAGTGAACTTGATTTCATCATCTACGGTTCGTGCAGCTTTGACGAGCACGTGCCCAATACCGCATCCGGTTTGCAGGTCAGGCTCGGCGCGACCAAAGCGGCGGCAATGGATGTCAACACCGCCTGCACCAGTTTTCTATACGGCATGTCGACGGCGACGGCGTTTATTCAGTCCGGCATGGCAAAAAACGTGCTGGTGATTGGCGTTGAACATATTTCGAAATTCATGGATTGGGAAAATCGCAACGTCGCTGTCTTATTTGGTGATGGGGCGGCGGCGGCGGTATTTCAGGCGACCGATAAGGCCGAGGGCGTCATCGCACAAAAATTAGGCTGTTATGCTGATGCGCGGCAAACGTTGCGGGTGCGGGGCAAGGGTGCCCTGTACTCAAATACCGGTGTCGTCTATGGCGATACGCGCTGGGACTTTGACGGGCAGGAGATCTTTAAGAAGGCCGTGACCGGTATGGGTGAGGCGTCGGTTGACGTTTTGCGCCAGGCGGATGTGACTATTGACGACGTTGATGTGGTGGTGCCGCACCAAGCCAACCTGCGGATTATTGAGGCGGTCGCGAAACGCGCCGGCGCGCCGATGGACAAGGTATTTTTGACCGTGCAGAAGTACGGCAATATGAGTGCCGCCACCGCACCCGTGGCGCTGGTCGAGGCGCTTGAGGCAGGTCGCGTCAAACCGGGTGGATTGGTGCTGATCCCGGCATTTGGTGCCGGATTGACGTTGTCCGCACATTTGATCCGCTGGGGTGATCGGACCACACCGATTGCCACATCTGACGCCGAGTTGCCGCCCTGCGACAAAACTGCGCTCGAGATGGTGCAGACGTTGATGGCGCAAAAACTGCCGCGTGAACGTTCGGAAGCCGGCCTGATGGGGGTGAAATTTTTTGAGGCGGGCTGAGCGCCAAACCAGCCGCTAAATTTTTTTACCGGTCTGTGTACCAATACGCGTCGGTAAATCGTTTCATCCGCTGCTTGTCGACCAGCATCCAAAAACCGACCTTTGGCATGACCGTGAAGTAATGCCAGTCGCCGTGTTTGTCGTATTTGCGCATTGAGGTGATTGCGAGTGCATTGCGCGCGCGACGGAATTTTTGGCCGCGGGCGCGACCGAGTTGTTTCAGCGTCTGCAAAATCTGAATGTCTTCGGCATACAACATTTCTTCGTCATAACCGCCAACCGCCTCGAAGTCACTGCGCCGGCAGAACACCACGCCGGCGTCAACCCGCGCGAAATAAGTGATGATGGTGGCAACCAGCCAGGTAAAAAATATGCCCGGCGACCAACGGTCGGGGCGCACACCAGTGGTACCGACCACGGTTTTTCCATCGGCCATCGCGTCTTCGATGGCATTAAATGTTTCAACGTGGATGCGTGAATCGGCGTCGATAAAACAAACAATCTCACCCTGTGCAATGGCTGCACCACCGTTGCGCGCGGCGGCAATGGCGCGTTTTTCAACGTATGCCACACGACAGCCGCGCGCAGCAGCAATTTCCGCTGTGTTGTCGGTGGATGCGTTATTGCCGACCACGACCTCTATCGCATCCGCACCGCCCCGGTAGCGGGCGCGCGCCGCATCCACGGTGTCGAGCAATATGGGCAGTCGATCCGCTTCGTTGTAGGCGGGAATGACGAGTGAAAAGCGGGGCATTGCGGTCGGAAAGCTTAGTTACTTCGCGGGCTTGGCCTTGGCTTTTGGTTTTTCCATCGCCGCTGTCAGCAGGCCTGCCACCAGATCGTTCATCGACACATTTTGCTCTTTCGCGCTTTCGTGCAGATGTGTGACAAGGGTGATCGGCAACTTGCAGGCGAACGGGACCAGTCCTGCAGCTTGGTCGAGTTTGCGCTGCTCTTTGCGGTCAACGATGGCGCTACCGGTGCCAAATCGATCCGGCACACCGGCAATTTTTACCGCGTTATCTGACTTGATCATTTTGTTCTTTGCGAGATCGGTTTTTTTCATCGTCATGTTGATACCTGCTTTTCATTTAGGGGTGCAGTTGTAGGGGTGGTTCCTGCATCGCGGCGACCTGTTCCCGCAACGCCAAAACCTGATTTTGCCAGTAGCGTTGCGCCTGATCGCCAAAAAACCACGGGAAAGCCAGTTGAAACGCCGGGTCGTCGGCGCGCGAAGCGAGCCAATAGCTATAGTGAATCATGCGCAGCGTGCGCAGTGCCTCGATTAAATGCAGCTCACGGCGGTCAAAATCGGCAAACTCCTCATAGCCGTCCAGCGCATCCCGTAACTGTACGGCCATTTCCTCGCGCGTGCCGGAAAGCAACATCCATAAATCCTGAATTGCCGGACCGGACCGGCAATCGTCAAAGTCGACAAAATGCGGGCCGTCGTCGGTATAAAGAATATTGCCCATATGGCAGTCACCATGCAGTCGGATCATTTTCACGTCACCGGCACGTGTATAACACGCGGCAACACCGTCGAGCGCCTGATCGACCACGCTTTTCCATGCCGGCAGAATGTCCGCCGGAATGATGCCGGACGCCATCAGCCAGTCGCACGGCATTTGGCCAAAAGTAGTCGCGTTCAGGGCCGGGCGGGTTGCAAATGGATGGATTGCGCCCACCAAATGAATGCGGCCAAGAAATCGACCGATCCATTCACGAACGTCCGGCCGGTCGAGCTCCGGTGCCCGTCCGCCACGCTTTTCAAACAGGGCGAAACGAAAGCCATGATGGCTGTGCAGCGTTTTGCCGTCGTGGACAATCGGCGCAACCACCGGAATTTCGGCGTCTGCAAGTGTCTGCGCGAAGCTGTGTTCCTCCAAGATCTGCGCGTCCGTCCACCGTTCAGGGCGATAGAACTTGGCGATGAGTTGGGTGCGGGCAGGCAGACCGGATGGCCGGGCATCACGCGGCTCTTCCAGTCCCACCTGATAAACGCGGTTTTCATAGCTGTTGAGCGCCAGCAGCCGGCCATCGCAGAAAAAACCGATCGATTCGACCGCATCGAGCAACAGGTCGGGGGTAAGCGCTGAATAGGGATGCGGCGAATTGGGAACCATGCCGACATTGTAGGGGCTCCAGCCGGCGGCTGAAATTCGGACGATAGATTTGTCACTGATCATGCGGTTCTGTGTGTTGGTGTGCGAGGCAGTAAAATGTGTCTTTCATATACTTCCCGTCACTCCCCATGTCCAGCACGCCACAATTCTCCTGTCTTGCCATCCTGTCCGGTAAAGTCGCGCCCGACGCGCCCGTTACCATCAAGGGTTGGGTCAAAACCCGCCGTGACTCCAAAGCGGGCATCTCATTTGTGAATGTCTCGGACGGCTCGTGTTTTCACCCAGTACAGGTGGTGGCGCCGAATACGCTCGCCAACTACGCCGATCAGGTGCAAAAACTCACCGCCGGTTGTGCGGTTGAGTGTACCGGTTTGATTGTGCCCTCTTCAGCCAAGGGGCAGCCATTCGAGATGCAGGCAAGTGACATTAAAGTGATTGGCTGGGTGGAAGACCCCGATACCTATCCGATTCAACCCAAGCCGCATACGATGGAGTTTTTGCGGGAAGTGGCGCATTTGCGCCCGCGCACCAACACCATCAGTGCCGCCACACGCGTGCGTCACACCATTGCCCAGGCCATCCACCGGTTTTTCCATGAGCGTGGATTTTTGTGGATCAACACGCCGATCATCACCGCCAGCGATGCCGAAGGTGCGGGTGAGTTGTTCCGCGTATCGACCCTTGATATGGTCAACCCGCCGAAAACAGCCGACGGCAAGATTGATTTCTCGAAGGACTTTTTTGGACGCGAGGCGTTTCTCACCGTCTCCGGGCAGCTCAACGTCGAGACCTATTGCATGGCGCTATCAAATGTTTACACCTTTGGGCCGACGTTTCGTGCGGAAAATTCCAATACCTCGCGCCATCTCGCCGAGTTCTGGATGATCGAGCCGGAGATTGCGTTCGCCGACCTGGCCGACGACGCAACACTGGCCGAGGCAATGCTCAAGTATGTCTTTAAGGCGGTACTCGATGAGCGCGCCGATGACATGGCATTTTTTGACGAACGTATTGAAAAGGGTATCGTCGCCAAGCTCACCAACATCGTTAATACCGATTTTGTGCGCATGGATTACACCGATGCCATCAGGGTGCTTGAGAATTGCAAGGAAAAATTTGAATATCCGGTCAAATGGGGTATCGATCTGCAATCAGAGCACGAACGTTACCTCGCTGAGAAACACGTCAACGGGCCGCTGGTGTTGATGAACTATCCGAAAGAAATCAAGGCGTTTTACATGCGTTTGAATGATGATAACAAGACGGTGGCGGCGATGGATGTGCTGGCGCCGGGTATCGGTGAGATCATCGGCGGCTCACAACGCGAAGAGCGCCTGGAGGTGCTGGATGCGCGCATGATCGAGACCGGACTCGACCCGGCGCATTACAGCTGGTATCGTGATTTACGGCGTTATGGCACGGTTCCACACGCGGGCTTTGGGTTGGGTTTTGAACGCACCATTTCGTATGCCACCGGCCTGTCAAATGTGCGCGATGTGATTCCGTTCCCGCGCACGCCCGGCAGTGCTCGTTACTAACCGCCCACCACGCGCGCGCAACCAATATGACGCTGCAGGATAAAAATCTGGATGGGTTGTTTCGTAACAATCAGGCGTGGTCGGCGCGCATTCGCGAACAGAGCTCGGGATTTTTTGACCAACTGGCCCGGCAACAGAACCCGAAGTTTTTATGGATCGGCTGTTCGGACAGCCGTGTGCCGGCCAATGAAATTGTCGGATTGATGCCGGGTGAGGTATTTGTTCATCGTAATATTGCCAACGTTGTGGTGCATACCGACCTGAATTGCCTGTCGGTGATCCAGTTTGCGGTCGACGTGCTCAAGGTCGAGCACATCATGGTGGTGGGGCATTACGGGTGCGCCGGTGTCAGCGCCGCACTATTCGGCAAGCGCATGGGCCTGGTCGACAATTGGCTGCATCATATCCACGATGTGCGCGACAAGCACGCCACGGCATTGGCGGCAATCGGCCTCGAGAGTGGTCGTGTTGATCGCCTGTGTGAACTTAACGTCATCGAACAGGTTGCAAACGTCTGCCAAACGACGATTGTCCGCGATGCATGGGATCGTGGTCAGGATTTGGCTGTCCATGGCTGGGTCTATAGTCTGCAGGATGGACTGCTGCGCGACCTTGACGTGACGCTCTCCCAACGTGCGGTGCAGGCTGATTTTTTTGCGAAGGCCGTGGCCGCGCGTTCAACGTGAGTGCCCCGCGGCATGCTCAACCTACCGCATTGCAGGGCGCGGTTGACTCAATTCAATGATCATTGATGACCGGACAAACCATGCGTAACCCAGCCAGATCGCAACGCGCGTTTTCACTCATCGAGTTGGTGATTGTGTTGGTGGTCATCGGTGTGTTGGCGGTGCTCGCCATGCCGGATCTTTCGGTGATGACCGTGCGCGGGCAAATCAAGGAGAGTGCGGCGCTGATCGACGTGGCAAAAAAAGGCGTGGGCACGGTCTATGCACTGACCGGGAAAATGCCGGCCGACAACACCGAGGCCGGACTGCCGGAGGCCGCCAAGTTGGTCGGCAAGTTTGTCACCGGCATCTCTGTGGCGGATGGCGCCGTGAATGTGACGTGGGGCAATACCGTGCATGAAAATCTGCGCGGCAAGGTGCTGACATTGCGACCCGCCTATGTCGACGGGCAGCAGGCGGTGCCGATTTCATGGACCTGTGCGGCGGCGCCGGTGCCGGCGGGCATGTTGGTTGCGGGGTTGGACAAAACCGATCTGCCTGCAAAATTTACGCCGCTGGAATGCAAGGCGCGGGAAATCAAATAGTCGGCAACAATCAAGTCTTATTCCGCGCAAACGCGGTGTGATGCAAATGCGTAAAATGAATCGAACCCTATATCGCCACATGGCCGGGAGCCCAACATGACTGCACGCGACGCCATTCCTGAAGTTGTGATCGATCACAACCAATTGTCCGCCGATATCGACAAACACTGGGATACGGACATCGTTCCGCAGCTTGTCGAATACATTAAGTTACCCGCCAAGTCGCCCGGCTTTGACGTTGATTGGGCCAAACATGGTTATCTTGATGCGGCCATCGAACAGGCGCGTGTATGGGTCGCGGCGCAAAACGTCGCCGGCCTGACCATGAAGGTCATCCGAACCGGCGAGCGTACGCCGGTGTTATTTTTTGACATTCCCGCAACAGGTGGTCTCGGCAACGACAAGACGATTCTGCTGTATGGGCATCTCGACAAGCAGCCGGAAATGACCGGCTGGCGTGCGGACCTTGGTCCGTGGATTCCGCTGCTCGAAGACGGCAAGCTGTACGGCCGTGGCAGTGCTGATGATGGTTATGCCGTGTTTGCCGCATTGGCGGCCATCGTCGCACTCGATCGTCAAGGTGTGGCACGCCCCCGTTGTGTCGGTTTGATCGAGACTTGCGAGGAAAGCGGCAGTTATGACTTGCCGTTTTATTTGGAATCGCTTGCCGCGCGCATGGGTGACGTTCAACTGGTGATTGCGCTGGATTCCGGTGCCGGCAACTACGACCAAATGTGGGTCACCACCTCGCTACGCGGACTGGTAAACGGTACGCTAACCGTAAACATGTTGACCGAAGGCGTGCACTCCGGCGACGCCGGTGGCGTTGTGCCGTCGTCATTCAGGGTCGCGCGGCAGCTGCTGGATCGGATTGATGATTCGCGTACCGGCGTTGTCAAGCCGAGCATGTTCAGTTGCGCCATTCCCCATGAGCGTGTGGAACAGGCCAAACAGGCAGCCAATATTTTGGGCGAGGCCATGTGGCAACGGTTTCCGTGGGACAGCTGCTGCGGTGACGATGGCAAATTTGTGTTTGTACAACCGACTACCAAAGACCCTGTCGAATTGATATTGAACCGCACCTGGCGCGCAGCGCTTGCCGTGGTCGGTGCCGATGGTTTGCCGCCGATCGCATCAGCCGGTAACGTACAGCGCCCCTATACCGCGCTGAAATTGTCGTTGCGCCTGCCACCATTGGTCAATGCGCCGCAAGCAGCCGAGACGCTCAAGCAGACGTTGGAATCGGATACGCCTTACTCGGCGAACGTCAACTTTCACTATGAACAATCCGCCACCGGCTGGAATGCGCCTGTTTCAAAGCCATGGCTGACGACGCTACTTGATCATGCCTCGCAAACTTGTTTTGGCAAACCTGCGGCGTATTTGGGTGAGGGCGGCACCATCCCCTTCATGGGCATGCTCGGTGAAAAATTCCCCGATGCGCAAATGTTGGTGACCGGTGTGCTCGGGCCCAAGTCGAACGCCCACGGGCCGAACGAGTTTTTGCATATCCCATATGCAAAAAAACTCACTGCCGCGGTGGCGCTGGTGATCGCCGGCGTTCGCTAGGGTCATTGGGCAACGGGACGCGCGCCGTGGAGCCGACGCCGGCACAACAATCGTTTGTTTTCCCTGACATTCGCGAGGTTGCCGCCAACCGGCCGCTGTTGTGGCTCGCGCGTGGATGGGCGGATATGCGCGCCACCCCGTGGCAGAGTTTTTTTTATGGCTTTTGTTTCGCCGCCATGGGCCTGCTGTTGTTGCTGGTGTTTCGTTTTGCGATTGATTACACCTCGACGCTGGCCATGGGATTTATGTTGCTCGGGCCGATTCTCGCCATTGGCCTGTACGATTTATCACGCCAACGTGAACGCGGCGGCGTGGTGAACTTCCGCCATTCGCTGGTGGCATGGCGTGAGAATACCGGCGGTATCGGTATCTACGTTCTGATCCTGACGGTCATTTATCTGGTTTGGGCGCGCGCGTCGCTGGTCAGTTTCGCGTTGTTTGAGTCCCGCGCCATGCCGACATGGGCGTCGTTCGCCGCACAACTGATAGAAATGAAAAACGTGTCGTTTCTGCTGATGTTTTTTGGCGTCGGCATGTTCTTCGCGGCGTTGGTGTTTGCGTTCAGCGCCGTCTCAATTCCGTTCCTGCTTGACCGTCGCAGTGACGCCATCACCGCCGCCGCCGTCAGTGTTGCCTGTCTGGCAAAAAATCCTGTCGCAATGTTTTGTTGGGCACTGTTGATTGTGTTGCTCATTGGTATTGGCTTTGCCACCGCCTACATTGGCTTGCTGGTCACCGGGCCGTTGATCGGTCATGCGACCTGGCATGCCTACCGTGATCTGGTCGCGACCCCTGCGGAATAGTTGGTATTACAAACGGTATGGGCGATTGTCAAAAATAGTCTTGCAGCGCGTATTCAACATTTGAAAGCAATATGGCTGAAACACTGAAAAGCAAATACGGACCGGAAATACCCAAACGAATCGCGAAAATGATCGAGGCAGTACACCCCGCCTTCCCCACGAAGGCGTTTCTAAATGACGTGCTGGCCGGATACGATGCGTTGGAACTGATGCCTCGGGGCGCACATATCGCAGCCGGCCTCAAGAAGCATCTGCCCGCCGCCTACCCGCGCGCCGTCAACATCCTTGTCAATTCGATGGGCCCGAAAACAGCCCAGATAGAAGGCAACGGCATGGCGCCATTTTTGTATATGCCGCACGCCATGTTTGTTGCAAAACACGGCCTGGCGCATTTTGCGGAATCGATGCAGGCGCAATATGAAATTACCCAGAGATTCACGGCAGAATTCAGCATCCGGCCGTTCGTTGAGCAACACCCCGATGCCACGCTTAATCAACTCAAGACATGGGCAGCCGATCCAAGTCACCATGTGCGACGGTTGGTATCCGAGGGCATAAGACCGCGCCTGCCGTGGGCGTCACGATTGCGGGAATTTCAGCGCGATCCGCGGCCGGTTTTGGCGCTGCTGGAATTACTCAAGGACGACGCATCGTTATATGTGCGCCGGTCGGTGGCAAACAATTTGAACGACATCGGTAAGGATCATCCTGTGTTATTGGTCGAGGTGGCGGCCCGCTGGATGAAAGGCGCATCACCCGAGCGCGAGTGGATTGTCAGACATGCGCTGCGCAGCGCCATCAAGCGCGGCGATCGTGCGGCGCTGGCGGTGTTGGGTTTTGGTGGAAGCAACAAAGCACAAGTTTCCAATGGAAGGGTGGCGCCTGTAAGTGTGAAGATTGGCGGCCGCATCACATTGTCGTTTTTGTTGACCAACCGGGGCCGACAACCGTTGCCGACTGTCGTTGACTATGTCGTGTACTTCATCAAGGCAAATGGCACGGCCAGTCCGAAGGTGTTCAAGCTAAAGAAGCTGGTGCTTGCGCCCGGCGAAACTGCCGCCGTGACGAAGTCGCTCGTTCTCAAAGAAATGACCACACGAAAGCACTACCCGGGCGGGCATCGGGTCGGTGTGTTGATCAACGGCGAAGAACATCCCGTCGGGCAGTTCCGCTTGTCCAAATCATCGTCTCCCTGATATTGGGATTAGAATATTTCGCATGCAAACTGACAACATTGCCAAACTAATCGCACCGCTGCATGCCGCCAGCTGGAAAAGCGCCTATCGCGGCATTTTATCGGATCACTATCTCGACTTTGTGGTTGATGGTGATCGACTCTCGCATTGGGCGCGCCATGTGCGCGAGCTTGCAGCGGGTGATGGTGAAATTTTTCTGGCGCGGCTCGACGATGAACCGGTCGGTTTCCTTTGCATCGAATCGGCACATATGGGCGAGGCCAACGTGCATGGTGCGTACGTCAATAACCTGCATGTTTTGCCGCACATCAAAGGGCAGGGTATTGGCACAGCGTTGATTGAACATGGCGCGAAATGGGCAAAGTCCCGTGGGCTAAACCAACTGTATCTGTTTGTTTACGAAGATAACGTGGCCGCGCGCCGGTTTTATCAGGCCAATGGATGGCACGCCGTTGAGCGGCTCATGAGTGAATTACCAGACGGCTCACTTGCCGCAGAACTCCGGCTCGTCAAATCAATCTGATCAAGATGAAAAAACGAAAACTGGCGCTGATCGGCGCATCGGTATTGGCCGGGGTTTTTTTGACCAGCGGCATGCTTCTGGCCCAGCGTGACCGTGGCGAGCGTGCCGAGCGACCGGTGGAGCCGCGGCAGGTCTCGCCACGCGGCGCGCTGCTGGAGCAGGAAAAAGCGCTGGTGAGTTTGTTTGAGAATGCCGCACCTTCGGTTGCATATCTGACGACTGAAACGCGCGTCAGGCGCGGCTTTTTTGGCGAGCAGGTTGGCGTCGAACAGGGTGCCGGGTCCGGATTTGTATGGGACAGTCGCGGGCACGTGGTCACCAACCACCACGTAGTCGCCAATATTGTGGCCGGGCGAGACAAGGTGCTGGTGCAACTCGATAACGGCAAGGAGCCGATTGCCGCCGAAGTGGTGGGAACCTCGCCGGTTTATGACCTCGCCGGTTTATGACCTTGCCGTGGTGCGATTGATGCAGGTGCCGCCGAACATCAAGCCGTTGCCGATTGGCACCTCGCGCGACCTGAAGGTGGGGCAGGCGGTGATTGCCATTGGCAATCCGTTCGGCCTTTCGCGAACCCTCACAGCCGGGATCATCTCGGCGTTGGACCGTTATCTGCCAACTGATGATTACGCCGAAATTGCCGGTGGTATCCAAACCGATGCAGCGATTAACCCCGGCAATTCTGGCGGCCCGTTACTCGACAGTGCCGGCCGCTTGATCGGCGTGAATCAGCAAATTCGTTCGTCATCACGATCATCCGCCGGTGTCGGTTTTGCCATTCCGGTTGATACCGTCAACCGCGTGGTGCCGCAGTTGATTGCGCGTGGCTACGCGTCATTTCCCGGCATCGGTATCCAGGCGATTGACCCGATGCTGGTTGCAAGCAACGGCATCAAGGGCGTGGTGATCGGCGCGCTGGTGGGTGGCTCGCCCGCAGCCGAAGCCAAATTAAAACCGTTTTCGCGCCGCACCAGCGAGCTGGGCGATGTAATCGTCGGTGTGAACGGCAGGCCGGTCGAAACACTGTCAACGTTTGTTGCCGAGCTTGATCGCGTCGGCATCGGCAACGTTGCGGAATTATCGGTCACGCGTGACGGCAAAAGCCGCAAAGAACGGCTGCGTGTTATTGACACAAATCGTCGCCCGTGACGCGGTGATACGGTATTGTGGATGGCAACTATCCACGGGGGCCGTATGAAACCAATCCAACTCCGCGTGTTGGCGCTTGCCATCACCACCACTTGCTGCACCTTTTCTGCCATTGCCCAAGTGTCGGCCAAACCAGGTGCGGTAAATACCGCGAACGAAAAGTCTGTCGTCAAAATGGCCGGTGAAATTTCGTCGTCGCGCATCGAAGCCAATATCCGCAAGCTGGCCGGCTTTGGCACCCGCAGCACACTATCGGAGACCGAAAGTGAGACGCGTGGAATTGGTGCCGCGCGCCGCTGGATCAAACGCGAACTTGATGCCTGCAGCAAAGCCAGCGGCGGCCGGCTGGAGGTTGCCTTTGATACACACATTGCCCCGGTCTCGCCGCGTATCGCCAAACCGACCGAATTGATCAACGTTGTTGCCACCCTGCCTGGTATGCAGGCGGAATCAAAAGAGCGTATTTACGTTGTTTCGGGCCACTACGATTCGATGCCGACACTGCCGACAGACGGCACTACAGACGCGCCGGGCGCCAACGACGACGCGTCCGGCACGGCCGCGTCGATGGAATTGGCGTGTGTGATGTCGAAATATCAATTTGACGCGACGCTGGTTTTTATGACCGTGGCCGGTGAAGAGCAGGGCCTGGTCGGTGCGCGATTGTGGGCCACCCAGGCGAAGGGACGCAATGCCAACGTCGCCGGCATGATCACCAATGACATCATCGGCAATACCAAGGGTGCCGACGGTACCGTGATCAAAGACCGTGTACGTCTGTTTGCAGAGGGCGTGCCACCCCAAAAGGATTTACCCGACGAGGTCATTACGGCGCTACGTACCGGCGGCGAAAATGATCTGCCGACACGCCAACTCGCGCGCCATATCAAATCGTCCGCCGACCGCTTTCTCAAGGACATCAAGGTTGATGTGATCTATCGACGCGACCGTTATTTGCGCGGTGGCGACCATTTTCCGTTTCTCGATCTTGGTTATGCCGCGGTGCGCATGACCGAGCCGCTCGAAAACTGGCAACATCAGCATCAAAATCCGCGCGTTGAAAACGGTAAACAATACGGCGATCTGCCTGAATTTGTCGACTTCGATTATGTCGCCAGGGTCACGCGGGTCAATATTGTGGCGCTGGCGTCTTTGGCACTCGCGCCGGCCAGCCCGCGCGAGGTGCAAATGGAAACCATCCAGCTCGAAAACAATACAACGCTGCGGTGGAAGGCAAATACCGAACCGGATCTTGCTGGCTACAAAATTGTCTGGCGCGACACCACCGCGCCGTTTTGGCAGCACAACAAAGATGTCGGCAATGTCACGCGCGCCACCATTGACGGTGTATCAAAAGACAATTTCATTTTTGGTCTTGTGGCGTATGACAAAGACGGCTTTGAAAGTCCTGCTACCTATCCGACGCCGTTCCGGTTGCGGTGATTGTGGTGGCCGCAGATATGGGCCACTAGCCAAATAAACTCGCCATTCGGCGGGCGTTTTCAGGCAAAACGTGCTGAAAACGCTTATCCCGCCTAGAGTTTTGCCAACCGTTCTGACAACGCCTCAACGTATTGCGGCAAGTGATGCAGGTTGTTGTGGGTGCCGCCGTTAATTTTGATCAGCTCGACTTGGGGCGCCAGCGCCTTTAACCGCTCTGCATGCGAATACGTGATCAACTCGTCACGGTCGCCATGAATGATGGTGATCGGCCCATTTACCTTTGGCAGCCATTCATTAGTGGTGAACGTGTAGCGCATCAGCGGCGCCGGCAGCCATGAATAATATTCCCGACGCATTGCGTCAATATTGTAAAAGGGCGATACCAACACCGTCCAATCGGCGTTGACTTCGGTTGCCAATTTTGCCGTCAGCGTGGTACCGAGTGACCGGCCAAAGATAACGCGCTTTTTGCCTTCGTATTGTGGTGCGACGTATTTCCACGCCGTCATCACATCGGCGTGCAGCTGCGCTTCGTTGTCGATGTCGCCGGTACTTTTGCCATAACCCCGGTAGTCGATCATGAACACGTCAAAATTATTCTTGCGATAGAAGTCAGTGCTTTTTAACCACGACGCCAAATTGCCGCCGTTGCCGTGCAGGAAAAAAATCACACCCTTCGCATTGGGCTGTTTGAAATGCAACGCCGAGAGGCTGGCGCCTTCCACTGGTATGGTGACTTCCACGGTATCTGCCAGCGTGAATGCATGCGTGGCGGGTAGTGGCACCGGCCGGAATATCAGGCTCTCCTGACCGACATAAAACGACCCCGCCACGCCGCCGTAGAGCAACGTGCCGGCGACAACAACCGTGGTAAAGCCACGCGCCGCCCGCGCACGCAGCGAACGCCGTGGTGCGGCCGGCCCGACGGGCTCGTCACCGGCCATGTTGGCTTTAGAAGCTGCCAAGGAAGTCCATCTTGCCCACCTCAACGCCGTTGTGACGCAGGATGGTGTAGGTCGTCATGACGTGGAAATAGAAATTCGGCATCGCCCAATTAACCAGATACGCCTGTCCTTTGAAATGCATGGTGCGGCCGCCGGGGGTGATGGTGATATCAAAATCTTCTTTGCCGTCGATTTGCTCTGGCTTGACGGTTGCGATAAACGCCATGGTCTTGTCGATGCGCGCATAGAGATCGGCAAACGAGGCTTCCTTGTCTTCAAACGTCGGAATCTCCTGGCCGCTCAGGCGCGCACAGGCACCCTTGGCGACGTCGGTGGCGATCTGCACCTGCCGGGTCAACGCAAACATGTCGGGTGCGAGGCGCGCATTGAGCAATACCGACGGCTCAATTTTTTTGGCGATGGCAAAGTCCTCGCCTTTTTTCAGGATGTCTTTGAGATTGGTGAGCATTTTTTGGAATGCCGGAACCGAGGCTTGATACATAGACAGTGACATGGTGTTCTCCGTGGAAATAAACCCCGATTTTATCGGGAACTTTGGATTGATTCCGCGGAAAAACAACCAATGGATGTGCGCATAAGCTGTATTGGCGCGGATTCGGGCCGATTTGGGTGGCAAATTCTGCGTTTCGTCGCATCACACTTTAAATGGTAATGACCGCAATCCAAACTGCGTGCACATGTCGTCAAACGCGACAAACAACGCAACACAACAAACAATGCAACATCTGGAACCCGAGAAGGAATAATCATGAAAACCCGTAAATCTTATGGCTCGACAAATTTTGCGACAACCGCGATGTTATCGGTGCTGGTCGTCGGTTTGCACGTCGCCGGCTTTGAATTGCTTGCATCGAACGATGCCGAAATGGTGAACCAAATGGTTGCCCAGTCCAAAGTCGTCGCGACGACGCAAGACGTGCGTCAACCAGTTATCGAAACCATTGTGGTGACGGCAACGCGTCTGTAAGCACACCACAGGCGCGGCGCGCCGTCTGCCATAATCAAACTCCGTAAAAACCATATCGCGAGTTGAAACATGGCACGTAAACGCCCTACCTGGCCGGAAGGCCGTATTGTCATACTCGAACACACCTCGGCTGTTCTCAAGGGTAACGCGCTTGGCGACCCGCATGTCCGCAAGCTGGCCGTCTGGCTACCGGCGCAATACGACGAAAATTCCACACGAGGCCGCGGCAAACGTTTTCCGGTTTTTTATGATCTGGTCGGCTTTATGGGGTCCGGGCTGGCGCACATCGGCTGGAAGGGGTTTGACGAAAATATTCCTGAACGTATTGCGCGCATGATTCATGAAGGCAAAATGGGTCCCGCCATCGTTGTGTTTCCAGATTGTTTCACCTCGCTTGGCGGTAACCAGTACATCAACTCATCGGCCATTGGTAATTACGCCGACTACCTGACCCGTGAGTTGATCCCGTTTGTTGATCGCGAATTTCGCACGCTCGCCTCGCGCGAGCACCGCGGCTGCTTTGGCAAATCATCCGGCGGTTACGGCGCCATCATTCACGGCATGAAATACGCCAAGTATTGGGGTGCGGTGGCAAGCCACTCCGGTGATGCGTATTTTGATTTTGTCTACATGAACGATTGGCCGCGCACGCTGACCGAACTCACCAAACACCGCACAGTCAAGCGGGTCAATGGTGCATACGATGTGTTGAAAGAGGAGAAACGCGCCGCGCCGCGCTTGGCACCGACGATGGCCGGGTGAAGAATTTCCTTCAACATGCCTGGAAAAAAGACAAGATGTCGGACGGCGAGGTTCATGCGTTGATGATTATCGCCATGGCGGCGAGCTACGACACCGATCCAAAAGCACCGTTAGGCTTTCGGTTGCCGTTTAATCTCGAAACCGGTGAATTGATCCCGGCACGGTGGAAGGCGTGGCAAAAACACGACCCGATTAACCTCGTTGCCAAGTATCGCGACAACTTGAAATCGCTCAAGGCGATCTATGTCGATTGCGGCTGGCGCGATCAATACGCCATTCACTTTGGCGCACGGATTTTATCCAAGCGCATGAAACTGGCGGACATCAAACATGTTTACGAAGAGTTTGACGATACGCATTCCGGCATTGACTACCGGATCGAGTCGAGCCTGCCGGTGTTGTACAAAGCGCTGAAGGGCTGAGAGGCCTGATGATGAAAATCCAAGCGCTGATGCTGATTCTTGGCGGTGGTTTTGTAGCGGTTTACGCGTTGCAGTCGATGATAAAGGGGGCGATCAATATTGGTGGCAAGCACCAGCCATTTGTGGCCCGCTACGCCGACGAGCCGGGTTTGTTCGTATTTGGCGTACTTTTCATGTTTGTGCTCGGGATTGGCTGCGTTGGTGCGGGGCGGCAGATGTGGCGTAAGAAATTAGACGACGAATAATCACGCCGCCAGCTGGATCGGTATACGTTTTTCTTCCACCGCGTGGCACGCCACCTGCCCGCCATCCGGTGCGGCGATCATTTTTGGTGCCTCGGACTTGCAGCGGTCGTTTGCGTGCGGGCAGCGTGGATGAAACGTACAGCCGGACGGTGGATTGAGTGGATTCGGCACCTCGCCCGCAACCGGTGTCCGTTGTTTGCCGGTCATCTTCAGATCAGGAATCGCCGATAGCAGCATTTGCGTGTACGGGTGTAACGGCCGCTTGAAAATCATCTTGGTGTCGGCGACCTCGACCAACCGGCCAAGATACATCACACCAACCCGTGTCGAAATATGCGACACCACCGCCAGATTGTGCGAAATAAACAGGTAGGTAAGACCGTATTGACGCTGCAGGTCTTTCATCAGGTTCAGAATCTGTGCCTGCACCGAGACGTCGAGCGCCGAGGTTGGTTCATCACACACCAGAAACTCCGGATTGGATGACAACGCACGTGCAATCGAAATACGTTGGCGTTGTCCGCCGGAAAACTCGTGCGGGAATTTTTCCTGATCCAGCGGCGATAAACCAACCTGGGTGAGTAATTCGTCAACACGTTTTTTGATGGCGACCGGATCACGCATGATGCCGTGCGCCACGATCGGCTCGGCGACAATCCGGCCGACACGCCAGCGTGGATTCAGGCTGGCATACGGGTCCTGAAATATCATCTGGAATCGTTTGCGCAATTGCTGTTGCTCGCCGGTGCTGGCCTTGGCCATGTCAACACCATCAAAAATCACCTCGCCGCGCGACGGCGCATACAGGCCGCAGACCACGCGGGCGATGGTTGATTTGCCGCAACCTGATTCACCGACCAGCGACAGGGTCTCGCCGCGATTGATGGTGAACGACACACCATCAACGGCTTTCAGAATTGATCTTGGCTGGCCTTCCAGCACACGGTTTAGCCACGGTTTGGAGACGTCAAATTCGCGTGCGACATCACGCACCTCAAGCAACACTTTATTGGTCGGACTGTTCATGCCATCACCGTTTGTTTGTTTTCTGCCTGTGCATACAACCAGCAAGACGCTTGGGTGGCACCGGCGGGCAATAGCCCCGGCCGCTCGGTAGTGCAACGTGCGCCGACTTCCTGTTTGCGGGTGCAACGCGGGTTGAATGCACAACCGGTCGGAATGGCGTTCAGCCGCGGCATCGAACCGTCGATCTGTGTCAGGCGCTCAACCTCGTCGCCAAGCGTCGGGATCGCACCCATCAGGCCGACCGTATACGGGTGCTTTGGTTTGTGAATCACATCCGCCACAGGTCCGATTTCAGCAATGCGACCGGCATACATCACCGCAACGCGATCGGCGGTTTCGGCGATCACACCCATGTCGTGTGTGACCAGCAATACCGACGTACCGTGTTCGCGGCAGAGTTTTTTCAGCAGCGTGATGATTTGCGCCTGAATCGACACATCCAGCGCCGTGGTCGGTTCATCGGCAATGATGAGTTTGGGTTGTGCGGCGAGCGCCAGTGAAATCACCACCCGCTGGCGCATGCCGCCGGAAAATTGGTGCGGATAATGGTCGATGCGTTTTTCCGCTGCGGGAATGCCGACCTCGTTGAGCAAATCGATGGCACGTTTTTTGGCTTCTTCGGGCGTGACCGGAAGATGCGTCAGGATCGTCTCGGTGATTTGCCGGCCGATGGTGTAGAGCGGATTAAGCGAGGTAAGCGGATCCTGAAAAATGGCACCGATTTCACGACCGCGGATTTTGCGAAACTCCTCAAACGGCAGGTTATCAATGCGCCGGCCGTTCAAGAGAATCTCGCCACCGGCAATGCGACCCGGTGGCTCAAGCAGGCCGATGATGGCCGCACCGGTGAGCGATTTGCCGGCGCCCGATTCCCCCACCACACCCAATACTTCGCCGGGTGCAATGGTGAAACTGATGTCGTCAACCGCCGTAAGCAAACCGCGCCGTGTGGGGAACTGTACGCGCAGATTTTTGACTTCAAGCAATGGTGTTGTCATGTTGGTTTCCACGTCTTTCTGCACTTTTACATTAACGCAGTTTCGGGTTCAGGGCATCGCGCAGCCAGTCACCGATGATGTTGATCGATAGCACCAGAATCACCAGCATCACGCCGGGGAACACGGTGATCCACCATTCGCCGGAGAACAGGAAGTCATTGCCGATACGAATCAACGTACCC
>JANOEV010000174.1:0-9576 GCA_031413695.1 Burkholderiales bacterium | reverse complement strand
TCACGCGAACGACGAACTCGTCCGTCAATGTTGGGCCATCGGGTTGACCGGCGAGGGCAGACACGGAGGTCCTCACCCTACAACCGATTCTCGAATCATCGGTTGTCGCGCCAGGAGAGGAGCGCTTTCAGTGCGGACATGTCGTAATCGGGACCGCCCGAAGCAGTGATCAGGTGCGTTATCCCGGCCGCGAGATAGTCGTCGGCGCGATCGACCAACTCCTGACCGCCACTCAGCACCGACGCCGCATTGAAACGCTGCTGCACCGCCATCGACTTCGACCGCACATCGCCCCGTTCACCGAACTGGTGCGGATGTCCAACCACCAGATGCAGGCCCACACAATCGGCCAGCTCTGCGGCCAGTGCCGCCAGCGCTTCTGCGCAGGCCGCCATGAAGGCCGGGCGCAGCAGCAGGTCTTCGGGTGGATAGCCGGTGAGGGACAACTCGGGCGAGACCACGAGCATCGCGCCCTGCTGATAGGCTTGCCGCGCGGCTTGCGCCAACAGCCGTGCATTGCCGGCAAGGTCGCCCACGGTGGCGTTGATCTGCGCCAGCGCCACTTTCATGATGTCGGACCTTGAATGACGCGAAGCGAAGAGTTCACAGATGCAGTTTATGTCACCCGGGTCCACGACGACCCCGCTGCACTGGACCGGCAGGCCTGGAACGCGCTGCTTGAAAGGCAGCCACAACCCACACCTTTTTTGCGCCATGAATACCTGAGCGCGCTGCACGAATCTGGCAGCGCTGTGCCTGCCACCGGCTGGGCGCCGCAGTTCATCACGCTGCATCGCGATGGCGAACTGCACGCCGCCTGCGCCACCTACCTCAAGACCCACAGCTACGGCGAATACGTCTTTGACTGGGCGTGGGCCGATGCGTACCAACGTGCCGGCCTTGACTACTATCCCAAGCTGGTTTGTGCGGTGCCTTTCACCCCCTGCGCCGGAACAAGGCTGCTGGCGGCATCGAAAGACGACCGGGTGCTACTCATCGACGCCATGTTGGACGTTGCCGGCGACGCGAATGTTTCATCGCTTCATGTACTTTTTTCCACAGATGAAGAACACGCGGCGTTCGTTGGAAAAGGCATGATGGCGCGCCAGGCGGTTCAATTCCATTGGCAGAATCGCGACTATTCCGCATTTGAGGACTTCCTATCAACCATGCGTCATGACAAACGGAAAAAGATCAAGCAGGAACGTCGCAATGTGGCAAACGCCGGCGTGACATTCGAACGCAAAGTTGGCGCGGAAATCAGTGGATCTGACTGGGATTTTTTTTCCGATTGTTACGAGCGTACATACCGCGAGCATCGCTCCACGCCCTATCTGAACCGCGATTTTTTTGGTCTGGCCGGTGCGCGAATGCCAGACAATATTTTGATGGTTGTCGCCAGCAAAAATGGCGCGCCAATTGCGGCAAGTCTGAATCTCTTCAGTGACACAACCTTGTACGGTCGTTATTGGGGAACACAGGAATTCATGTCCGGGCTGCACTTTGAAACGTGTTACTACCAAAACGTGCAGTTTTGCATCGAACGTCGTATTCAGGTGTTTGAGGGCGGCGCACAAGGCGAGCACAAGCTGGCGCGGGGATTCACGCCGGTCACCTGCCGCTCGGCGCATTTGATCAAGGATCCGCGCTTTGCACACGCCGTGGGCGACTTTCTGCAACGTGAGTCCGGCGGTATCGACCGCTATGTGGAAGAACTAAACGAACACGTCCCTTACAAGAATCCAGGCGGATAACCGGTCAATCGGGACTGCCGGTTTCGGCCAATGTCGCCAGCAGACTCTCTTGCGCAACGGCGCGCAACTTGGCAGTGCGTGGTTTTTTCTTCGTGTAGACGCCTTGCCCATCCATTTCCCAAGCCGCACTGTTGTCCGCCAAATACGGCAAGAGCCCCTCGTCAATCACGCGCTTCTTGAGTTTTTTGTCAAGAACCGGAAAACAAAGTTCGATACGTCGGAAAAAATTGCGCTCCATCCAGTCGGCGCTTGACAGCATGACGATCGGATTACCACCATTGCCAAAGTACATAACGCGGGTGTGCTCCAGAAAACGTCCAATAATCGAGCGCACCTGGATATTCTCGGAAAGCCCGGCGATGCCGGGTCTGAGTGTGCAAACCCCGCGGACAATCAGGTCGATCTTTACCCCCGCCTTGCTTGCCCGGTACAACGCCTCAATGACCTCCGGTTCAACCAGTGAGTTCATTTTCGCAATAATCCGCCCCCGACTCGTAGATGATGAAACACTGCGGGTGGCGGTTGCCGTCTTTACGGTCTTGGCCGCGACGCTCGCAGTCGCGATTTTGGTTTCATGCTCGATCGCCTTAAGCACGCCGGCGTGTAAGGAAAACGGCGACTGCCATACTTGTGAAAGCTTGGTTGCCTTGCCGAGGCCTGTCAGTTGGGTGAACACCTCATTAACGTCTGCGCAAACCGCCTCATTTGCCGTGAGCAGGCCAAAGTCTGTATACAGTTTTGCGGTACGCGGATGGTAGTTGCCGGTACCCAAATGAACGTAACGTCGCAACACCGTCTTGCTGCCTTCAGCGTCCTTCAATTCGCGGCGGACAATCATCGCCATTTTGGCGTGGGTCTTGTGACCAACCACGCCGTAGACCACGTGTGCGCCGACATCCTCCAGCCGTGATGCCCAATTCAGATTCGCCTCCTCATCAAAGCGCGCCATCAATTCAACCACCACGGTCACCTCTTTGCCGCGTTTCGCCGCGTCAATGAGAGTTTCCATGATGATCGAATCAGTCCCTGTTCGATAGACCGTCTGTTTAATCGCGACCACGCTCGGGTCGCGTGCGGCCTGTTGGATAAATTCGATTACCGGCGTGAAACTCTCGAACGGATGATGCAGAAGAATGTCCTGTACTTTAAGGGCGTCAAAAATGTCCTTGCCCTTTGCCACCTTTTCCAGGACTTTCGGCAGCCCTGGAATAAAAGGCTGGAATTTCAAATCCGGCCGGGCAACCTGATCCGGTACATTCATCAGTCGCACCAGATTTACCGGGCCGTTAACCTTATAAAGATCGGCCTCGGCAAGGCCGAACTGCAACAACAAGAATTGCAACATATCGTCTGAACAATTGTCGGCAACTTCGAGGCGCACCGCGTCTCCCAGGTGGCGCTGCGGCAATTCACCCTGCAGCGCCAACCGCAGGTTCTTGATTTCCTCCTCGTCGACAAACAAATCGGAGTTACGGGTAACACGAAACTGGTAACAACCCAATACCTGCATTCCCGCAAACAGCTCGCCAACATACTGGTGTAAAACTGAACTTAAAAATATGAAATCGTTCGGCCCCTCTGAAACTTCATGCGGCAGCTTGATGACACGTGGTAAGAGTCGGGGCGCCTGCACAATCGCGCGCTGCGAATCGCGACCAAAAGCGTCGCGTCCGGACAATTCAACCGCGAAATTGAGGCTCTTGTTGAACACCCGGGGAAACGGGTGGGAGGGGTCGAGTCCGATCGGTGTCAGCACCGGCATCATCTCGCGAAAAAAGTAGTCCTTTACCCAGGCCTTTAGCGCCGGCGCCCACTGTGCGCGCCGGATAAACCGGATATCTTCAGCTGCGAGGCTGGGCAGGATGTCATCATTCAACAGTGCATATTGCGTCGCCACAATTTCGTTCGCCGCAGTCACCACCAGCCGGAAGGTGTCCCTGGGGGTCTTTCCGTCGGTCGACCGGGCGGTTGAGCCCAGCTTGATTTGTTCCTTCAGCCCGGCAACGCGTATTTCAAAAAATTCGTCCATGTTCGATGAAACAATGGACAGAAATTTGAGACGCTCCAGCAGCGGCACCTGCTGATTTTCCGCCTGGGCAAGAACCCGGCGATTGAAGGCGAGCATTTGCAGCTCGCGGTTCAGAAACCGTGAGGCCGACCGGCTTGTAGCCATATTCGAACTTTCTTTTCGTTTTTTCTTGCTGTCTACCATATGTCATTAGTATTGCAGTTTTTTGACAGCGCAATTCAACATGAGCGACGCCCAGGGATTGTGGTGCCGTGTGCCATACTGATAACAGGTAATCAACGCAACAAAATCAAAGAATATGTCTCTCAACACCCTTGCAGCCGTGGATTTGGGCTCGAACAGTTTTCACTTGCAGATTGCGCGTGTCGTCGACAACACGCTCTATCCCCTTGATTCACTCAAGGAAACGGTTCGCCTTGGTGCCGGCATCACCCCGGAAAAAAGTATTGATGGCAAGACCGCCGATCGCGCATTCTCCACATTGCGATTGTTTGCGGAGCGTATTCGTGGCATGCAGCACAACCATGTACGCGTGGTTGGAACCAACGCCCTACGGGTTGCCAAAAACGCCACCGCTTTTGTAAAAGAAGCCGAAGAGATCCTGGGTTTTCCAATTGAAATAATTGCGGGCCGCGAGGAGGCGCGGTTGATTTACCTTGGCGTCGCAAAAAGTCTGCCGCACGCAGATCACGACCGGCTGGTGGTCGATATCGGTGGTGGCTCAACGGAATTTGTCATCGGGCATGGATTCAAGCCGAAATTGGTCGACAGTCTATACATGGGCTGTGTCAGTTATTCCGCACGGTATTTCGCCGATGGATTGATTGACAAACGGCGCTTCAAAGATGCGCAACTTGCCGCCCGTACGGAAATCGAACAGATCCGCGCAACGTTTATCAACACAGGCTGGCGTGAAGCATATGGTTCATCCGGTACCGCCAAGGCCCTCGCGGGGATACTTTCTGAAAACGGCTTTTCGCCCTCGGGTATCAATAGGCAAGGGTTGGAGTGGCTGCGCGATCGCGCAATCAAGGCGGGCAACTTTAGCGAACTCGGGCTGGCAATAAAACCAGACCGTATTCCGGTGCTGGCGGGCGGCCTTGCGATCATGCTGACGATCTTTGAAGAACTAAAAGTCGGCGAAATGCATGCGGTGGATACCGCATTGCGGGACGGTGTACTGCATGATTTGTTGGGCCGCACTCACCAGGCGAACATACCTGATGTGCGTGATGCAACCGTCGAGCATTTCGGCAAGCGCTACCAAATCGACCATCGACAAGCAGATCGGGTAAATGATCTGGCTATGCATTTTTTTGCCAACTTGGCTGAGGCAACAACCACATCGGATGACGCCGACCTAAAGGCGTCACGGCAGCGATTGGTTTGGGCGACCCGGTTACACGAAATCGGCATCGCTGTTGCGCAAGCGGGATTCCACAAGCACTCTGCGTATATTCTGGCAAATGCCGATATGCCGGGTTTTTCCAAACGTGAGCAGGCCGCGCTCGCGAGGGTGGTCTTGGCACAGCGGGGCAAACTCACAAAGGTCGTCACCGACCCGACTGCAGATCAGCACTTTATCCGGGAGGCAATGTGTCTGCGGCTGGCAGTTTTGCTTTCAAGAAGCCGTCGCAACGTCCAAGCGAGCGTCTTTGCGATTGCCGCTGACAGTCCACTCAGCTTTACGCTAAGTGTCGACGCCGACTGGCTTGCGAACCATGACTTGACTGACTATGAGCTTGTTCAAGAGGTCGCCGAATGGAGGGCGCTCAACGTTAGTCTGACGCTGAAAAAAGACATTTGAATTGACTCTGCTAGAGCACCGTGTCAGGCGTCGCCATCGCCTTCAAGACAGTTTGCGTACTTCCGTCCCGGCTGCGAGCCTCAAACCACCACATTGCACCCTTTTTGACGCTGACGTAGCCGTCGATACCATTGATCAAGCGAGCCGCAGCCATACCCAATGTCGGCTGATGTCCAACAACAATCACGTTGCGCGCGTTGGTCGGCCACTTTGCCGCGGCAAAAATCTCTTCCGGCGCTGCATCCGGTGCGATTTTCGGTACCGTGGTTATCGGCAATCCAAGCGCGGCGGCGGTCTGTTGCGCGCGATTGGCCGGACTGGCCACAACCAGCCAATCGACAATTTCGTCCTGCAACTGGCCATGCAGCCAAGCAGACATGTGCGCCGCCTGTTTTTTGCCCCTCTGGGTCAGGTTCCGGACGTGGTCAGACACCGCGTCGTCGTCCGCCTCAGCGTGGCGCCATAAGATCATTTGCATTTGGTTTCCGGTTCTGTTGGATCCGCTCGGCTGCAAGTCAGTTTGGCCGGTGCAAATGGCGCCCGCGATGACCGCATGCGCCGATCGAGAATTTTCCAACAATCACAAGGCCAGGCCGAGCCACTTAGTCACATTGCTTCTGCGGCAAGCGTAGCGGGATGTCGCCGTAAATACAAGCCATTTAGAAGCAAATAAATAACCCTCTGGTTAGCAATACGCCCGCGCTTCGCCCCCTGTCAAACACCACCCATATTCCGGCCCCGCATCCGACAAAAATTAGTGAAAACAGGTAAACTCGAAAACAATCAAAAAACGTCGTACCCGTCTGACCAATAACTCGTCCCCCAAAAGGGGATGCGATTTACGGAAACAAAGCCTGTCTCAACCCAGCACACACAAGAGGAGCAACATCCATGACGCACCTGAAACAGTTTTCAAAACTTACTGCCGGCCTGATTGCAAGCGCAATCCTTGCCGTTCCGGCATTTGCCCAGGAATTGACCGGTACGCTGAAGAAGGTCAAGGAGTCCGGCACGATTACCATTGGTCATCGCGAGACATCGATTCCATTTTCATATCTCGATGAGAAGCAACAGCCGATTGGCTACTCGATGGAGCTTTGTATGGCGGTCGTCGAAGAAGTCAAAAAGACGCTGAACATGCCCACCCTTGCCGTCAAAATGAATCCCGTCACCTCACAGACGCGCATTCCACTGATGGCTAACGGTACGATTGACCTCGAATGTGGTTCAACAACCAACACACTCAAGCGTCAAGAGCAGGTTGATTTCGCCCCGACCACGTTTGTCACCGGCACCAAGCTGGTGGTGAAAAAATCGTCGAAAATCAAGAGCTATAAAGATCTTAAAGGCAAGACAGTCGTCGTAACACAGGGAACCACCAACGAGCGCGTCATCAAGGCGTTGAACGACGCTGAAAACCTGGGTATGAAGTTCTTGTCCGCAAAAGATCATGGCGAGTCTTTCCTGACGGTTGAATCAGGTCGTGCCGCGGCGTTTGCCATGGACGACGTGTTGTTGTATGGTCTGGTTGCAAAGTCGAAAAAGCCGGCTGATTTTGCGGTGGTTGGCGAGTACTTGTCGTATGACCCGTATGCAATCATGCACCGCCGTAACGATGCTGACTTTTCCTTGGCGGTAAAGCGCGCCCTGTCGGCAATGTTCCGCTCGGGCGACATCAACAAGCTGTACGACAAGTGGTTCGTCGGCAAGCTGCCGGATGGCTCGACCATGGGTATGCCAATGAGCCCGCTACTTAAGTCTGCCTTTACTAGCCAGGCACTGCCTGAGTAATTTGCCGGACAATATTCGCGTTGGGTAGCATTCCCGCAAATATCAAGTAAGATAAGGGGAATCGAGCAATCGATTCCCTTTTTTTTCGTTTGACCGAAACCCGGCGACCATCGGGTTTTCAGGCGGCCCAGTACAAGTTGGAAGCACTGCAATCGTTTTTGGCATTAGTTCACATGCAATGGCGTTCATCGTTGTGGTGACATCGATCAGTAGAAAAGCCAAGGGAGAGACCGCGCCATGGAATGGAAGTTTTTTCTGGATCAAGCCCCCTCGGGGGGCATGACATATCTGGGCTGGCTGGGGTCAGGCTTGCTGTGGACCATGCTGGTGTCAATCTGCGCGTGGGTGATCGCTTTTTCGCTCGGATCAATCCTCGGTATTTTGCGAACCACGCCTTTGAAGTGGCTGAACCTCGCGGCAACGATCTACGTTGAGATATTCCGCAACATTCCGTTGCTGGTGCAAATGTTCCTCTGGTACTTTGTGATGCCGGAAGTATTGCCGACCAGCATGGGCGATTGGCTAAAGCAGACGTATCCAAACCTCATTTTGCTGCCGTTCACCAATAACCAGTTCAGTTTGTGGGAATTTACCGCCGCAGTCATGTGCCTCGGGCTGTATACCGCATCGCGGGTTGCCGAGCAGGTCCGCTCAGGGATCCAGTCGCTGCCGAAGGGACAAACCAATGCCGGTCTGGCGATGGGATTCACATTGCCGCAGGTATATCGATACGTCGTGTTGCCGATGGCGTACCGGTTGATCATTCCGCCGATGACGTCTGAGTTCCTGACCATTTTCAAAAATTCGTCGACCGCATTAACAATCGGCGTACTTGAATTGACGGCACAGGCGCGACAGATAAACGAATACACGTTTCAGACTTTCCCGGCATTCACTGCCGCAACACTGATTTATGTCGTCATCACGCTCACAGTCGTATTCATGATGCGCATACTCGAGAAAAAAGTCGCCGTGCCCGGTTACGTGTCGCAGGGAGGCCACTGACCATGGGGGACTTTGACTATAAAATCATTGTTAACAACCTGCCTTTCCTGTGGGATGGTTTGCTGTTGTCGCTCAAGCTTTTTTGTATTGCGCTGGTTGGCGGTATTTTTTTCGGCACCCTGCTGGCGATGGCAAGACTGTCCAGCTGGCGGGTTTTGTCGTACTCCTCCGCCGGTTTTGTGAATCTCATCCGGTCGATTCCATTCATCATGGCGATCTTCTGGTTCTATTTCCTGACACCAATGTTGGTTGGCAAAATTACCGGGCAACAGGGTGAGGCGGTCGGTCCGTTCACCTCCGCGATCGTCGCCTTTATCATGGTTGAGTCAGCATATTATTCGGAGATCATTCGCGCCGGCATCCAGTCGGTGCCACGCGGACAGCCGTGGGCCGCATATGCGTTGGGCATGAATTATTGGCAGTCGATGGGTCACATTGTGTTGCCACAAGCGTTCCGCAATATGCTGCCGATCATGCTGACCCAGGCCATCATCCTGTTTCAGGACACGTCACTTGTGTATGTGGTCGGCCTCAAGGATTTCCTTGGTGCGGCCAGCAAAGCCGGTCAAATCAGCGGACGCATCGTTGAACTGTATATCTTTGTGGCGATCGTGTTCCTCATCATTTGTTTTGGCGCCTCGCGTCTTGTCAAGCATTTGCAGGCCCGCATGGATGCGGGCCGGGTGTAGCGTAATGGCTGCCGCTTTCGATTTTGCTTATCTTTGATGATTTTTGGGGTTCACCAATAAGGACAAGTTATGGCAATGATTGAAATAAACAACGTCAGCAAATGGTACGGTGAGAAACAGGTACTGATCGATTGCACGACCAAGGTCGAAAAAGGCGAGGTGGTGGTGGTTTGCGGGCCTTCGGGGTCTGGCAAGTCAACGCTGATCAAGACCGTGAATGGTCTTGAGCCGTTTCAAAAAGGCGAAATTATTGTCGACGGTATTTCAGTTGGTGCAAAAGACGCCAATCTTGCCAAGCTCCGCTCGAAGGTCGGAATGGTATTTCAGAACTTCGAACTATTCCCGCATATGAGCGTGAACGATAACGTCGGCTATGGCCTTAAAATTGCCGGCGTTCCGGCATCGGAGCGCGCAGACCGGGTGGCGGAGGCGCTGAACCTCGTCAAACTCGGCGGGTTTGCCGACCGCATGCCCGATCAGATGTCGGGCGGCCAGCGTCAG
>JANOEV010000173.1:0-2019 GCA_031413695.1 Burkholderiales bacterium | reverse complement strand
GGCCGGCCCGGGGGCGATGTCGACCATCGTAATTTACGCGTCCGAGAAAAAAGCCGTCCTGCATCTGGGTGCGGTGGTGTTGGTGGTGATTGCGCTGGCGGTGGTGACAAGGATCGCGCTGCGTATCGCCACAAAGGTTGGTCGTTATATGAGCACCACCACACTCAATGTCGCCACCCGCATCATGGGATTGTTGCTCGCGGCGCTTGCGGTGGAGATTTTTGCCAGTGGCATTGTTGAGTTGATTCCCGCACTGGGGACGCCTGACGTGTTTCGCTACGGGCAATAACGGGGCAATAACGTCGCGCGTTGTTCGCCGCTGGTTGCGGCAAGCTGGCGGCGACATGTCAAATTGGTTACTGTCACATTTCTTTCATGTTCGGTCGGAATAATCACCTGTTTTACGGCATTCAACAGGAGATTCCGATGGTTGTTACAAAAATAAGAAATCCACGCGCGCTGCTTGCGGCGACTGCCGCAATATTGATCGCCGGGGTATTGGTTGCCTGCAATGACAACACAGTCGGTCCGGACACGATTGAAGAAGCAACACCGGTCTCATTTGGCCTGACAAAAATCGGTAGCTACGAAGGCGGGGCGCTTGGTGCCGCGGAAATCACGGCCTATGACAGCGGCACACGCCGCCTGTTCGTCGTGAATGGCGCAAACGGCACGGTGGACGTGCTAGATCTTTCCAATCCGGCATTGCCGACACGTGTCGGTGGCATTTCTGTGGTTGCCTCGGGTGGGGTGGTAAACAGTGTGGCGGTATTCGACGGTCTGGTCGCCATTGCGATTGAGGCCTCACCCAAAACCAGCCCGGGTTCGGTTGGTTTGTATAACGCCGCTGATTTGCGATTGCTGCAAACCATTCCGGTTGGTGCACAGCCGGACATGATCACGTTTTCGCCGGATGGCCGCTTTATTCTCACCGCCAATGAAGGTGAGCCGAATAGTTACGGGTTGCCGACCTCAATCGATCCGGAAGGATCGGTGAGCGTGATCACGGTGAATCGTGGTGGTGTTTCAACGGCGGCGACTGCGGATTTTCGTGCATTCAACGGCCAAGAGGCGATTTTACGGACGCAAGGCATCCGCATTTATGGCCCTGGCGCCAGCGCCGCGCAAGATTTGGAACCGGAATACATCGCGGTATCGGCCGACAGTCGCACCGCCTATGTGACGCTGCAGGAAAACAATGCCATCGCAATTGTTGATATCGCCACGGCGCGTGTCACGTCGCTAAAACCACTCGGATTCAAAGATCACAACGTCGCCGGTTTTGGGTTGGACGCCAGTGATGAAGACGGCGGTGTGAATACCGACAGCGGCACACCGTTGATCAAGATTCAGCCCTACCCCGTGAAGGGCATGTACATGCCAGATGCGATTGCCTCTACCCAGATTAACGGCACCAACTATTTGATCACCGCCAACGAAGGTGACGCGCGCGCCGACTGGCCGGGATTCAACGAAGAGACACGGGTTCGTGCGCATTGCACGGCCGGCCTCGATCCAAATGTGTTTCCGGATGCCGCCAACCTGATCCGCGATTCGAATCTTGGCCGTTTGCGTATTACCACAACGCCCAACGGCGGCAGTGCGGGCAAAAACGTGGCGGGGCAGTGCAATGAACTGTTCAGCTTCGGCGCGCGGTCTTTCACGATTTGGAATACCGACATTCAGCGTGTTTACGACTCGGGTGACGAGCTTGAGCGTCGCACCACCGCGTTGCCGAACGTGTTGTTTAACAGCAGCCATGACAACAACACGCTTGATAGCCGCAGCGCATCAAAAGGGCCGGAGCCGGAAGGCGTCGTAGTGGCCAAGTTTGGCAAAAAGACCATTGCGTTCATCGGCTTAGAGCGGGTCGGCGGTGTGATGGTTTACGACATTAGCAACCCAACCGCAGCCACATTTGTGACCTACCTGAATACCCGTACTGGTGCGACCGGTGATCGTGGACCAGAAGGCTTGACGTTTATCGCGGCGAACCGTTCGCCGAATAACAAACCCCTG
>JANOEV010000172.1:0-2785 GCA_031413695.1 Burkholderiales bacterium | reverse complement strand
CACCTTCGCGGTCACGGGGCGTTACGCCGCGGCGGCGGGCTCCCATGGGCTCACGATCGCCGACCTGAATGGTCCAACCCGGCATTCGCCGCAACGGCGGCGGCATCGGCATTTACCACGCCAAGCTGCATCCACAGACATGTTGCGCCGATGGCAACGGCCTCTTCCGCCAGTGCGCCGATTTCTGCCGCCTTGCGGAAACAATCCACCATGTCAACCTTCTCGGGGATGGCTGCCAGCGTCGGGTAACACTTCTCACCCAGCACCTCAGTGTAGGTCGGATTGACCGGAATAATGCGGTAGCCGTGTTCCTGCATGTATTTGGCGGCGAAAAAACTCGGGCGCCACCAATTTGCCGACAAGCCGACAACAGCGATGGTTTTGTTTGATTTGAGGATGCGGCGGATGTCGGCGATATCGTCAACAATCATGATTGTTCTCACTCGTCATTCAACAGATTTCGCGCGCGCGCCGCGGCATTCGCATCGCGCGTGTCCGGCAAACGTGTCGCCTGCCTGCGGCGGCGCGCCATCCACCACAATAGCATTGCGCCACCAACCAGCAATACAAATGGCCCGAACCAAAGCAGGTATGTCTTGCGATCAACCGGCGGCCGGTACAACACAAAGTCGCCATAGCGCGCCTGCAGGAAGGTCTTGATTTCATCGTCCGTCTTGCCTTGGTCAATCAGCGTGCGTACTTCGCGCCGCAAGTCGCCGGCCAACCCGGCGGGTGACTCGGCGAGCGTCTGGTTTTGACAAACCAGACAACGCAATTCACTTTCGAGTTTTTTCATCCGTTGGGCCAGCGCCGGTGATGGCAGATCACCTTCCGATGTTTGTAGTTGTGCCGACACCGGCAGGGCAACACCACCAATCACCACGGCAATGCAGAACAATCGAATCGCCGCCAGGCATGCCGCGCGAAACCCGCCGCCACCCTTTACATCGAGATTTGGGTTGACAAATAAAGGCGGGAAAATGAAACGCCATATTCCACGAGCGTTTTCAAGCAAAAAGGTCTGGACGTGCCCATACATGTTGGTGTTTTGCATATTTGCGTTCAGCCATTAATCGCGTGTCAAGTGGGCGTTTGCTGCTAGGAGGATTTTTTCAGCGCGAGGATGAGTGGCAACAGCTTGTCGTTGAGCACTTTGGCGTCAATCGGGCCGGTGTGTTTGTAGCGGACCTTGCCGGCCTTGTCGATGACAAACGTCTCGGGCGCGCCATACACGCCCCAGTCGATTGCCACGCGTCCGTCGAGATCACTCACGCTCAGCCGGTAGGGGTCGCCATATTTCGCCAGCCAGCCCTTTGCCGCCGCCGGATCATCCTTCCAATTAAAACCAATGATCGGTAACACCTGTTGTTTGGCCAGATCATTGAGGAACGGATGTTCGTAACGGCACGACGCACACCAACTGCCCCAGACGTTGAGTAGCCATACCTGGCCCTTGAGTTCGCTGCCGGAAAATTTTGTTGCGGGATCGTGCAACACCGGCAGACTGAATTGTGGTGCCGGTTTGTCAATCAACGCCGAGGGCACTTCGCGCGGATTCAAGAACAGCCCCTGATACAGGAACCAGACGAGCGTGAAAAAAATCGCCAGCGGCAAAAAGAACTGCCATGCGCGCTTTGCCCCGGATGGCGTGGGAGCGCTCATTCGGCGGCCTGTGGTGTCACACTGTCGCTGCCCGCACCGGTTCCGGCGTTGGTGGCAGATGCGGCCGACTTGACCCGCACGCGATATCGCTTGTCACCAATTGCAAACGCGCCGCCCAGCGCCATCAAAATACAGCCGGCCCAGATCCAGTCGATAAACGGCTTGATATAAATGCGCACGCCCCATGCGCCATCAACCGCGTTCTCAACCGGCTCACCAAGCGCCACATAGAGATCGCGGGTAAAACCGGAATCAATCGCCGCTTCGGTCATCGTCTGCCCAGAGGCAAAATAAGTGCGCTTCTCGGGACTCAATACCTCGACCACCCGGTCATTTTGGCTGACCTCAAAGCGGCCCTTGACCGAGGAAAAATTTGGCCCTGCCTTGTCGCCGATGGAGACAAATTTGAACGTATAGGCGCCCTCGGTGACGCTATCGCCCGGCGCCATCCGCACATCACGTTCAACTTCATACCCACGCACCAACGTTACACCGATGACAAACACCGCCATGCCGACGTGCGCCAGATGCATGCCGTAATAACTCGCGGCGTTCGCGCGCAACTTCATCCAAACGTTGTCGCCGGCAGTCGACCGCAAACGATGCACCAGCGCGGCCACACAGGCGGCAATAATCCAAAAAGCGAGCAACAGGCCCAGCGCAACCAGCAACGACCACTTACCCATGATGAACGGCGTGACAATTGCGCACGCGATCGCCACGCCAAGCGCCCACTTCAAGCGGGTCCATAAATCGGGCAGCGTGGCGTTGCGCCAGGCCACCATCGGACCGATCGCCATCAGAAACAATGCCGGTGCCATCAACGGATAAAACACCGTATCAAAATAGGGCGGCCCGACCGAAATTTTGCCGAGCTTGAGCGCGTCAAGAAACAACGGATACAAGGTACCCAACATCACCGCCAGCATCGCCACCACCAACAGCACATTGTTGGCGAGCAAAAAAGACTCGCGTGAAATACCGGAGAAGCCGCCGGGAATTTTTGCCAGCCCCAGTTGCGGTGCACGCCACGCGTATAGCGCCAGCGATACGCCGATGACGACAACCAAAAACGCAAGAATAAAAGCACCGCGCGCCGGGTCGGTCGCGAACGCGTGAACTG
>JANOEV010000171.1:0-1898 GCA_031413695.1 Burkholderiales bacterium | reverse complement strand
TGTGCTTTTGGACTGTTTCCTGCATACGGAAATGGCTTTCCACGGGAACATCAATAGCAGATTGGACTAGATCCGGGTACTTGTAGAAAGACTGCTCTACTACCAGTTCCCTCGATAGTTCTCTGCGACCATCTGCCAACGGCTTGTAGAAATTTCTCCAATACACGGCAGGCGGGAGTGGTTCAATTCCAGAAGAGACACCACTAACCATAGAGGTAGTTCCAGTTGGTGCAATGGTAAGAATCGCGCAGTTGCGGATTCCATGCTCCTTGATCTTATTTCGAATTCCACGCTTGAGAGTCTTTGTGAATCCACTCTCCAAGAAACGCGGATCGTAGGCCGGGAATGGCCCCTTTTCGATGGCAAGATTGATACTAGCATCGTAGGCGGTATTCTTGATAACATCAAAGAGCTTGTCTGTGAACTCAAAAGCTTCCTCACTGTCATATTGCATCCCCAATTCAAGTAACATCGTGTGTAGCCCCATCGTACCAAGTCCTAGTCGTCTAACGTCCTCACAGTTCTGCTGAATCTCAGGCAGAGGATAGTGATTCACGGTTAGGACGTTATCTAGGAAGCGCACACCGAGCCTTACAGACTCGTCTAGGGCGTCCCAATTGAATACGCCGTCCTCTACGAACCTTGGCAATACCAAAGCACCTAGATCGCAGCAGCCGTAAGCCTCCAACCAAATCTCACCACACGGGTTCGTAGCGATAAGAGGCTTGTGGTACCAGATGTTGTTCATCTTATTTGCGAGGTTCCCATTTAGGATCCCAGGCTCACCAGACTTCCATGCATTTTCGACTAGCTTATCCCACAGCTTCTTAGCGTTAATCGTCTTACCGCTTGGAATACCACCGAACGCAAGCGAAATCTCTTCCTCATTCTTTACCATCTCCACGAAATCGTCAGCGGAAAAGTCATCAGGAATGACGATAGAGATATTAGCGTTGTTCAGCTTGTGTAGGTCTAGCTTAACCTCAAGGAACTCTTCAAGATCGGGGTGGTTCATATCAAGGCAAAGCATAAGGGCCATACGTCGGCCACCACCACCCACGATTACGTCACCTACTCCGTTGATAAGCTCCATAAGCGATACTGCTCCTGTAGCCACGCCACCTGTTCCTTTAATCGGTGTCCCTCTTGGGCGTACAGGTGATACATTAATGCCGACACCACCCATAAGGCCACTAATGACAATAGTATCCGATGCCGTCTTACCCCATCCTTCACGGCTGTCGGCAGTTGGTACCACAAAGCAGTTAAGTAGCTGCGCTTTAGGGCGTCCACTACCATACCAAATGCGACCTCCGGGGTTAAACTTGTTGCTGACGAGTTGCTCGTAGAACCTGTCTCCATACTTCTTTACCATCCCATTAGTCTCGGCTTGTGCTACATGATCTGCCACTCTTCGGGACGCTTGATCCCAGGTTTCTTCTGGATTACGAGCATATCTATCACTAAATATTTCTGCTCCTAGTCCCTTTGGCTCAAAATCTTCCACTTTACTTTCTCTCCAATACTTAATTTGTTAACTCCTTAATTCTTCGGCGCTAACTAAGGAACGGATGCTCGTACAAAAAGAAAAATATGGAAGGTGCGGGAGAAAGATTCATATAGACCGAAGCCTTTACAAGTTCTTCCCTTTAGCCACACACCTTCCACATGTATTATAGCACAAGACCTGGATGGGCGCAACAAAAAGGGGGCCGAAGCCCCCTGATTGCACCACCCTTTCAAGTGTTTAGTCGTCGCTGTTGCCGTTGAACGGGCCGTTGTTGACCGCGCCCGACGTTACGACCTTGAAGGCGAAGTCCGTACCAGAATTGCAGTCCGGGTTAGTACCCGTGCCGCCGTCCTTCAACGAACCCCTGCCGCCGCCGATCTTGCAGATC